>NC_016633.1:3435000-3590853 GCF_000236685.1 Sphaerochaeta pleomorpha str. Grapes
TCAGACGACTACCGGTGGTGCGTTCGGGGGAAAAGAGCATTTTCCCGATGTGCTCAGCGGTCCCCTGCTGGTAGCAGTCAATAAGATTGGCAAGCCGATCCAGCTTTCCTTCGACCGGAGCGAGGACATGGAATACTCGGTCAAACGTCATCCGAGCAGGACGAAGATCAAGACAGCCCTGGACAAGGATGGGAATATCCTTGGCATGGATATAGATGTTGTCTACAATGTCGGGGGATATCTCTCCTGTTCGTTTGTTGTCCTGCAGCGTGGGGTTTTCCATGCAACGGGTTGTTATGCAATCCCCTCAACCAGGATACATGGACGCGGTGTGGCTACCAACACCTTCCCAAGCGATGCCTTCCGTGGTTTCGGAGCCCCCCAGACTATTTTCGCCATTGAACGGCATATGGATCATCTCGCTGTGTTCCTCAAGAAAGACCCTCTGGAACTGAGGAATCAATATCTTCTAAAGAAAGGTTCGCTTACCTCTACCAATGGCCATGTCGTCGAAGACGTCAAGCTTCCCGAGATGATCAAACAGATTACCGATGCTTCCGATTACTGGCGCAAATCCAAGGAATATGACCGAGGCTCAGGAAAGGGTATCGGAATTTCTTTGTATAACCATGGCGGTGCTTTTACCGGAAACGGTGAACAGATGATTATTAAAGCCCATGCAAGGTTGCATAAGAGCGCCGATGGCATGGTCGAAATCCTTGTCGGAAGTACCGAGATGGGGCAAGGTTTCCAGACCGCGGCACGTAAAATCGCCGCCCAGGTTCTGGATATTGATATCGACATGGTTACGTACGAGAATCCCGATACGTCACGTGTTCCCGATAGCGGTCCGACGGCAGCAAGCCGTTCTACCATGATTGTCGGAAAACTGGTTGAACGGGCGGCCTTGCAGATGAAGGACCGTTATGCCTCGGAAGAAGATTTCTCTGTCGAAGTTGAGTATGAACATCCCGAAGGTTTCCCCTGGGACCAGAAAACCTTCCAGGGTGATGCCTACCTCGGCTATGGCTGGGGGGCGGCAATCGTCGAGGTTGAGCTCGATCCCCTTACTTCTGAAGTAGAGACAAAGGGAATCTGGGTCAGCCATGATGTAGGTCATCCAATTGATGAGCTCATCATCCGTGGACAGGTCCATGGAGGGGTGATGCAGAGCCTTGGCTATGCCTCAATGGAACTGCTGGAGAACAAGAAGGGTTATTTCAAGCAAAATTCCATGAGCGATTATATTATCCCGACTTCCATGGATTTCCCGAAAATGGAATCGTTTTTGGTTGATAACCCCTATCCCTATGGGCCTTTCGGGGCTAAGGGTATGGGTGAATTGGTGTTCAATGGAGCTGATGCCGCGTTCTGTGATGCGGTAAGCCGTGCCATTGATCGGAAAGTCTGCGAGATTCCCATCCCGAGCGAAACTATTATGGAGCTACAGCTACATGGAAACTAACATAGAATTTACCTTGAATGGGGAACTTGTCTCCATTACTACCGATCCGCTTCGTCGTCTGCTTGACGTAATCCGGGAGGATTTCGGCCTTGTCGGAACCAAGGAAGGTTGCGGTGAGGGTGAGTGTGGGGCTTGTTCCGTCATTAAAGACGGAAGGATCATCACTACCTGCATGGTTCCGATAGGGGCTGTCGGGGGAAGTTCCATCATGACAATCGACGGGCTGAAGGAAACCGCTCAGGGCAAGTGCATCATCGAAGCCTTTGCCGACGGAGGGGCTGTCCAGTGTGGGTTCTGCATCCCGGGTATGGTTATAGCCGCCGAGGATATGCTTACGCGCAACCCGCATCCAAGCGAGCAAGAAATTCGTGCAGGTATCAGCGGGAATATCTGCCGCTGTACCGGCTATGATTTGATCGTGGAAAGTATCAAACTCGCCAGCGAGAGGGGGAATGGACTATGGTAACCTATATTCCGGAAACACTCGAAGAAGCTCTTGCTATCAGAAAAGAGAGTGGTGCTCGCCCCCTTGCAGGCGGTACCGATCTGATGGTCCAGTATCGTCGGGGAGTAGGGGTAACGCCCAAGTTTCCCTGGCCGATCATGATAGTCAGCCAGCTTGCAGAGCTCAAAGGTATTTCTCAGGACCTCGATGGCAGCTGTGTAATCGGTGCCGGTGTTACCTCTACTGAGATTGCAGAATCGGAGATGGTACCCTTTCATGTACGTGAGGCAGCAAGCAGGATGGGCGCCATTTCGCTTCGCAACCTAGCCACGATAGGCGGAAACATCGGCAATGCTTCCCCTAAGGGCGACCTTCCTGCCGTTTTGATCCTTCTCGATGCTTCCCTTGTGCTGTCCAGTGTCAGCGGGGAGCGGATTGTCTTGCTTGACGATTTTATCGTGGGGGCAAAGAAGACACTCCTAAGAGAGGATGAGCTTATCACCAAAATTATCATTCCAAGGCCTGAAAAGCCATTTACCTATGTATGGTACCGTAAAATCGGAACCAGAAAGGCAAATGCAATAAGCAAACTATCCTTCTCAGCCGCCATGACTGTGGATGATGAGGGAATAGTCACTGATTTTCGAGCTTCCAGCGGTGCTGCAGGTCCGAAAATCGCAAGGAACAAAGAATTGGAATCCACTTTGATCGGGAAAAACATCGAGGATCTTCCCTCCATGATACCCGCCTTCCTTCTAGAATATGACAAGATCATATCGCCTCATGCCATGCCTGAGTACAGAAGGGAGTCGACAAAAAGAATGCTTGCTTATTTTTTGGAACAGGTCGCTAAAAGACCTGCATCGGAGATAATCAAATAGGAGTATCCATGAAATCTTCCATTTTACTGAAGAACATTTTCTGCCTGCAACTGAGTTTTGACGGTCCTCAGTACAGGGGTGCCGATTTGCTGATAGTCGGGAATAAAGTTGCCAAGATGCAACCTGAGGGTGGTTTGATCGCACCTGAGGGGGCCCGGGTCATCGATTGCTCGAGGCATGTGGTAATTCCCGGTCTGGTAAACACTCACCATCATTTCTACCAGACACTGACCAGAAACCATCCGGCTGTACAGAATGCAAAGCTCTTTGATTGGCTGAAGTTTCTCTATGATGTATGGAAATATGTCGATGATGAAGCTGTCTACTATTCCTCTATGCTCGCCATGGCCGAGCTGATGAAGACCGGTTGTACCTGTACCACTGACCACCATTACCTCTATCCGAGGAATTTCAAAGGCGATTTGATGGGGCTTCAGTTTGAGGCTGCCGACAAACTGGGAATGCGTTTTAGTCCCACAAGGGGCTCGATGAGCCTGAGCAAGAAAGACGGGGGACTTCCTCCTGACAGTGTCGTACAGACGACCGATGAAATTCTCGCCGATAGTGAACGTTGCATCCTGAAATATCATGATGATGCTCCTGATGCCATGCACAAGATTGCCTTGGCTCCCTGTAGCCCGTTCAGTGTTACCAAGGACTTGATGAGTGAGACAGCTATCCTGGCGAGGAAATACGGTGTAAGATTACATACGCACCTGTGTGAAACGGCTGATGAAGCTGATTTTTGCCAGAGTATGTACGGTATGCGCCCTGTAGCGTTGATGGAGGAATGTGGCTTGATCGGAAATGATGTGTTCTATGCACATGGGATTCATTTCAATGACGAAGAACTCAAAGTTCTCCAAAATACCGGTACACATATTGCGCATTGTCCCTCTTCGAACATGAGACTGGGAAGCGGAATCTGCCGCGTGCAGGATATGCTTAAAATGGGTATCAATGTAGGAGTGGCAGTTGACGGCAGTGCGAGCAATGACAGCTCGGATATGCTCAATGAGGTTCGCATGGCCATGTTGTTGCAGCGGGTCAAATATGGCTCCGATGCCCTTACTGCGTCAGAAGCTTTTACCATGGGAACCATAAACGGTGCGAAGATGTTGAATTTCGGTAATGTCGGATGCCTGTTTGAGGGTTGGGCTGCCGATATGGCGATTTTTGATGTTTCTACCTTGCCTTATGCAGGCAGTCAGAGCGACCCAGTGGCAAGTCTGCTCTTCTGTGGAACAGACCATAACACAGATTATACGATTATTAATGGAAAAGTTGTAGTTGACCAAAGGCGGCTGGTTGGCTTCGACGAACAGGCTCTTGCTGATAAGGCGAACGCTATCAGCAAAAAGCTTATGGATAAAGCTGCCAGAGGGGAGGCCGTATGATACAGGAATTTCTCATTGCAACCAATACCGAGGATGCCCTCGAATTGAAACGTACACATGAGGGAAGCGTCTTTTATGCAGGTGGAACAGAAATCAACCGCTTAGGTTCGACAATCCAGGCCACGACTGCAATCAGTCTTTCCAAATTGCGTCTGGATACGATAACAGAGGATGAATCGACGATTCGAATCGGCAGCATGGTCACGTTCCAGCAGTTACTCGAATCTCCCTTGGTTCCTCAGTGGCTCAAGGATGCGGCTTTGTTCTGCGGGTCGTTCCCGAAGAGAAACATGGCAACGATAGGTGGAAACCTTGCGCTCTGTCGCGATGATTCCTACCTTGGACCAGCGTTGCTGGCTTCCCGTTGTCGTCTTTGCACAGCAAGTCTTACCGAAAAAGGGGCATACTGCGAGGATAATATTCCTATTCGTGAATATCATGCCTACCATGCCCAGTTCAAGGGAACCTTGTTGCTTGTCATTATTATTCCCAAGGCCTCGCGCTTCGTTGGTACCTTGCGGTTTGCCAATACGGTGGAAAGCCACGCAGCGGTAACCGTTGGTTTTGGGGCATCAGTGGATGGGGAAGGGGTTATTGACCATGTTCGTCTGTATGCTGCTGTAAAAGGTAGTCCTTTGCAGCGTTTGTCTGCGGTTGAAAATTCGATTGAAAACGGCGAATTGACAACCCAATCTGATGTTCAGCATGCCATTGCCCATGATATCGAGGCGAAGGATGATTTTAGTGGAAGTTCTGCCTATAAGCGGTACATTGCCAGTGATTCCCTTGCCCAATTGTTTGCCAAATTCCTGGCAGGAGGCGTGAAATGAGTATTATTTCTTGTAATATAAACAATAGGAATGTCAAAATAGAAAGTAACGGTTCAGAATCGTTGCGAGAAATGTTGGTTCGAGCCGGACATTTTGCCGTTCGAGACAGTGATGACCGCGAAGGGTTTGCCGGAAGCGATACCATCATTTTCAATGATATGCCGGTGTATGCAAACCTGATGGTAGCAGGCCAGGCAGAGGGTGCGGTTATCCGAACCCCTGATAGCCTCGGGGATAGCCGTCACTTGAGTGCTGTCCAACAGGCAATGATAGATGCTGGTATTGTCCAGAGTGCTTACAATATTCCTGCTGCAGCCTTGCTGTTGACTTGGCTTCTGGAACATGAAAAAAATCCTACCAAAGAGCAGATCGATAATGTGCTTTCCGGTATCTTTATCCGTGACACAGGGTATGAGCATTTCTACCTTGCAGTCAAATTGGCTTTGGAGAAAATGAAAGACGGGAAGTATTCATCTGAGATTTCCCCTTCTTTCCGGGAGAACCTCACCTATGTCGGCAAACCGAAGGCGAAGGTCGATGGTCCGCAGCTGGTAGCCGGAGAAAAGAGCTTTGTCGAGGATAGGGTGCTTCCAGGCTATAACAGCATGGTAGTTTTGCGCAGTCCTTATGCACATGCCTATATAAAGAAGATCGACACAAAAGAAGCTGAGGCGATGGAAGGTGTTATCGCCATCATTACCGCAGATAACTGCCCAGACGTATTCTACATGCAGGCTGGTCAGGGGAACCCTGAGCCGAGTCCCCATGACAGGCGTTTGTTCAACCATAAGGTCAGGCACGTAGGTGACCGGGTCGCTGCCATTGTTGCCGAAACCGAGGAACAGGCCTTGGCTGCCCGCTCTGCTATCAAGGTAGAGTATGAAGTACTGAAACCGGTATTTACTGTAGAGGAAGCCATGGCTGAGGGTGCTCCCCTTGTGCATAACGGGGTTGTTGAATACCGCGTAGGCGCCCCTGCAGATTTGGATGAGTATAATAAGAGTGCTGAGAAAAGAGACGGGAAAGTTGTCTACCAGTTCCCCCTCCATGGTGATATCCGCCACAACATTGCATCCGCAGCCCATGGCCAGATCGGCGATGTGGAAAAAGGATTTGCCGAAGCCGATGCCGTAGTTGAGAGAACCTACCAGACTTCCCAGATTCAATGTACCCCACTTGAACCCCATGTATGCTATGCCAAGATTGACAATGGCCGACTGGTGCTCCATGCCTCTACGCAGGTACCTTGGCATGTGCGCCGCATTGTAGCCTGGGTCTGTCAGATTCCCGAGAACAAAATCCATGTCATCAAGGAAAAAGTTGGCGGCGGCTATGGTTCGAAACAAGATATCCTGGTAGAGGACCTGGTTGGATATGCAACCTGGTTGACTGGCAAGGCTGTCTATTACAGAAATACCCGCGAAGAGGAATTCATTGCAAACTCCACCCGTCATCCGATGAGGGTGACTGTAAAGATGGGGGCAAAGAAAGATGGATCCCTTACTGCCGTGTATATGGACGTCAGGGCAAATACCGGTCCATACGGAAACCATTGTCTTACCGTTCCCATGAATGCCTGTTCGAAGACACTTCCTTTGCTCAAGTGTGACAACATGCGTTTCGATGTAATCACCTACTACACCAATATCCCTCCCACGGGAGCCTACCAGGGCTATGGGGCGCCGAAAGGGACCTACGGGCTCATGGTGTGTATGGCAGAGCTTGCCGACAAGCTTGGCCTTGACTACTACCAGATGGCTATGAAGAACAAGGTTGAACCCGGGTATATGCTTGAGATTCTCAAGGGCCTTGGCGAAGGACGTGAAGGTAACGTGGTTCCCGTTGGTTCGTGTGGTCTTGACCAGGCTCTCAAGCAGGGCGCGGAAATGATCCATTGGGGCAAGAAGGAGAAATCCAAAGATCCCGATTGGAAAATCGGAAAAGGTTTTGCGATGATCCAGCAAGGTTCAGGCCTTCCTGGGCTCGACCATGCAAATGCTTGGGCAAAGCTTCTCACAGACGGCACCTTCCAGATTTTCAGTGGCGGTGCAGACTTGGGAACCGGACTCGATACGATCAGCGTCAAGATGATGAGCGAAGCATTCTGCATCGATATGGATAGTGTAACCGTTGTCAGTGGTGATACAGACAGTTGCACGTTCGATACCGGGGCCTATGCCTCGAGTGGAACGTTCTTCAGCGGGAATGCCTCCTATTATGCGGCAGAGGATCTGAAGAAGAACCTGCTTACAGAAGCTGCGTTGCAGATGGGTGAGGATTTCGACGACCTGATCTGTCGGGCTCCTGGCGAGGTCTACAGTACAAAGACAGGCAAGACCCTCAGCTATGCCAAGCTTTCCCATGATGCACTGACGGGAACCGGTCGGGGCCAAGTCATGGGTCGTGCATCGTTTACTACGAATGCCAGCTCCATTCCCTATGGCGCCCATTTTGCCCAGGTTGCGGTCAATGTGAGGACCGGCCAGGTCAAGGTGCAGAAATTCTATGCGCTGCAGGATGCAGGGACTCCGATCAACCCGGAACTTGCTTTGTGCCAGATGTATGGGGCTGCGTTGAAGTCCATCGGGCATACCCTGACTGAGCAAATGGTACTTGATGGGGAAGGCCGTTGTGTTTCCGCCAATTTCACAGATTACGGGGTTCCGATGATCTGGGAAAAACCGGATGATTTCAAGGCTGTCTTGATTGATATCAATGATAACGATGGGCCTTATGGAGCAAAGTCAATCAGTGAGATTGCGACAAACGGGGCTGCCCCGGCTATCGCTACCGCTATTCATGATGCATGTGGAATCTGGATGCGTTCCTGGCCTTTCTCGCCTGAGAAAATCCTGAAGGAACTCGGAAAGATTTAACAAAGTTGCAACAAACTGCAACACATTCCCTAGACAGGGGAACCTAGTCATGCTATAGTTCCGCTGTCAGGGTTTTTATGAAAATTACTAGGGAGGTTCCTAAATGAAGGACAAAGCCGCTATTAAAAAAATGATCGAAGAGCTGAAAACGCTCAAGACCGACGACATGTACCTGAATGACTTTTTCCACACCTGGAAGGAGTCTGATGACGAGATTGAGGCTGTATTCGAAGTAGCAGAAATTCTTCGCGCCATGCGTGAGAACAATATTTCGACCAAGGTATTTGACAGCGGTCTTGGAATCTCCGTATTCCGCGATAACTCAACCCGTACCCGTTTCAGCTTCACCAGCGCTTGTAACTTGCTCGGCCTTGCAGTCCAGGATCTGGATGAGAACAAGAGCCAGATTGCCCATGGTGAAACCGTCCGCGAGACTGCCAACATGATCAGCTTCATGGCTGATGTAATCGGTATCCGCGACGATATGTATATCGGAAAGGGTCACACCTACCAGAAAACAGTTGCAACTGCAGTTCAGGAAGGCTATGACGACGGGATTCTCGAACAGAGACCTACCATTGTCAACCTCCAGTGCGATATCGACCACCCGACCCAGTGTATGGCTGACATGATGCACATCATCAACCATTTCGGTGGTGTTGAAAACCTCAAGGGTAAGAAAGTTGCAATGACCTGGGCTTATAGCCCCTCCTATGGCAAACCCCTTTCTGTTCCCCAGGGAGTTATCGGTCTGTTTACCCGCTTTGGCATGGACGTAGTACTTGCCCATCCCGAAGGGTACAATGTAATGCCTGAGATCGAAGAAGTAGCCAAGGAAAATGCAGCAAAGTGCGGTGGATCCTACCAGAGGGTCAACAGCATGGAAGAAGCTTTCCAGGATGCCGATATCGTATATCCCAAGAGCTGGGCTCCGTTTGCCGTCATGGAAGAAAGGACCAAGATTGTTGAGAATGGCGATCAGGCTGCACTCAAGGACCTTGAGAAAAAATGCCTTGCAACCAATGCTCAGTTCAAGAATTGGACTTGTACCGAAGATTTGATGAAGACAACCAAAGAAGGAAAAGCTTTGTATCTGCACTGCTTGCCAGCAGACATCACCGGTGTCTCCTGTAAAGAAGGCGAAGTTGAAGCTTCCGTATTCGATCGTTACCTGGTTCCTTTGTACAAGCAGGCTAGCTACAAACCCTATGTAATTGCTGCAATGATCTTCCTTGCAAAGTTCCAGAGCCCTTCAGCTAAGCTTGAAGAACTGCTTGAACAGGCAACCAAGAGAGTTCTCTAGTCCATCGTCCCCATAAAACAATATTTGCTGAGGCCAGGAGTAATCCTGGCCTTTGATATTTCTCGGGGTAAAGATATTTTTTTCTGGGTACAATATTCTTATCAATAGTTCTAAATGTAATCCCTGATAGAAAATAATACGATGTGGAAGTAAAACCGTGCTATACTGGAAACGAGAGGTGATAGCATGATACCACGTATGGAATTTGGCCAGACAGGACATCTTAGCACCCGGATAATCTTTGGGGCAGCATCCTTGATGGATGTTACGCAGGATGATGCAGACAAAACGTTTGAGTTGCTTGCCCGGTATGGTGTGAACCATATTGATACCGCGCAGAGCTACGGTGAATCAGAGCGGCGCATCGGACCATGGATGAAACATCACCGCAAGGAGTATTTCCTTGCTACAAAGACTGAAAAACGTACGAAAAATGAAGCAAAAGTTGATTTGTCGGAATCGTTGGATAAACTTCAGACCGACCATGTAGATCTCTGGCAATTCCATTGCCTTGTAGATTCTGACGAATGGGAAAGGGCTATGGGTGAAGGTGGTGTCCTGGAAGCTGCCGTAGAGGCCAAGGAAAAGGGGCTTGTTAACCATATCGGCGTGACAGGCCATGGAATAAATGCCCCTGAAATGCATTTGAAAAGCCTCGAGCGATATCCCTTTGATTCTGTTTTATTCCCTTACAATTATCTGATGATGAAACAACCTGCCTACAGGAAACAAGTCAATAAACTTCTGGAGGTTTGTGCCAAACGAGGGGTAGCGGTTCAGACTATCAAGGCGCTGGCGAAGAGGAATATTGAGGAAAGGGTTAATCCCTATGCAACTTGGTACGAACCGCTGGATACCCCGGAAGCCATCTATCCTTCCGTTCACTGGGTCTTGGGCAATAAGCAGGTTTTCCTCAATAGTGTAGGCGATATCAATCTGCTGCCTATGGTTCTTGAAGCCGCCTCATCCCAGATAGATTTAGTCCCTAGTGAAACAATGGACAACATGGTCTCCAAATATAAAATGGAAGCATTATTCAGTTAAAGGAAGGGGTTCATGAAAATTGATCATCTTGTTCTCAATATAAGTAGAAAATATCAGCAGGATAGCAAAGAAATCAAAGCTATACAGAATGCCGGATTTCCTTATAAACCCGATATGGGAATACGTACAAAAGGCTTCAAGGTTTCCAATATCTGGATAGGAAATGAATATCTGGAATTAGTGAGGCTTCTGTTGCCTTCCGGTGGGACCTGGAAAAAGGAATGGGTCGATGCCTACAACCTGGGTCATCGCGGGTTGATGTGCCTGATGTTGGATACTGACAACCTTGATGCGGAATATAAGCGTCTGTCTTCCCTCTATGTTCCAATGACAAAACCGGAGACGGTACGTTACAAATGGTTTCTCAACCTGTTATCCAAGACAATGCCTTGGAGGAACTCGTATATTCCTGTGTTTTTCGGAGTCCCTATGCAAATTGGATTCCAGGAAACGAAGGACGCTTCCCAAAAAGGGTCAATGACGCCGAACAGCCGTGATAATTCGATCAGGGGCATCAAGAAAGTTGTTGTCGAGGGAGGATTTACGGAAGGTGATCTCAAAATGCTTGCCCAGCTTTTCCCTGAGGGAAAGCAAGAGACCGAAGGCTTTACGGTGAAATTGGAAAATAACCAGACACTGGTGTTCAGGTATAACAAGGAATATCATGTTACGATTGTTACTGATTGTAAGAATGCGGAGTTTGAGAAGAAGTATGTTAGTTTCGAAAATGTTACACTGAGAAATTCCTAACCAAAAGAAAGGGAAATAGAACAGGCAGGTCTGGCAATTGACCTGCCTGTATTTATCTAAAGCCTGTTTGTATCTTTTTTCAATATTCCCTTGAGAATTGCGAAGGCTATTATAAGCATGATCGCATCGGTCAACGGCTGTGCGTAGATGAATCCGTTGAAGCCGAATAGTCTATTAAGACCCAATAGCAAGGGTATAAACAGGAGGCCCTGGCGTGAAATGGAAAGGATGAGGGAAGGGAGGGCTTTGCCCATAGCCTGCACAGAGGTGGTGCAGAGCATCTGACCCCCGACGATCGGAAGCGAGAATACCAAAGCCCTCAAGACAATCGTGCCTGCATCGATTACCTCGACTACATTGGTAAAGGCTCCGATAAAGGATCTTGCAAATACCCACATCACGATTCCAAGCAGCAACCCAATAATGGAGGTTATGGAAATTCCATGAAGGATTATGCTATCTACCCGTTTGATGTTCCTTGCACCATAGCTGTATCCGACAAGCGGTTGGCAACCGGCGGCGATTCCCATGAAAATGAAGGTGCCAATCGTAACAATGCGTGACGCCACCCCGAGACCTGCAATCACAGTGTCTCCATAACTGGCAGCGATATTGTTCATGATTATAAGGGCAACGCTCATGAGACCCTGGCTGATGGATGATGGCAGACCGATTGTGAAGATTTCTTTGGAAATTTTCTTGTCAAAGGAAAATAGGGAAAGTCGGAAATGAATCAGGGTTTTTCCTTTTTTGTATCTGACAAGGTAGAATAGCAGGGAAATGGAATTTGCAACTACCGTGGCAATAGCCGCGCCACTGACCCCAAGGGAAAAAGTGAAGATCAACAATGGGTCGAGAATAATATTGGTCACCGTACCGATGAGCATTCCGAACATCGATCCCATGGCATCACCTTCGGCTCTGAGCAACTGGCCCAGTGCAAAATTGCACATGACTGGAATCATACCCCAGACTAATACCGAAACATAGGAAAAGGTATAGGGGAAGGTTTCTGCACTGGCTCCCAATACTGCAACCAGGTTCTTGAGGAAAATGAGCGTGAAGACGGTAACGATGAACCCAATTATAAGCAGGTAGACCATTCCGATGGTGAGTGTCTTGTCAGCTTCTACAGCTTTTTTCTCACCCAAGGCCCGGGAAATGTAAGAAGCCGCACCTGTCCCTATTACCCCTGCCAAAGCCATGGAAAGAATAAACACCGGCAATGCTATATTGGCAGCGGCAAGCTGGTTTGCATCGTTGAGTTTACCAATAAAAAAGGTGTCTGCAAGGTTATAGAGAACTTGGACCATCATCCCTGTCACAACGGGCAAGGACATTACCAGTATTGCCTTCGGAACCGATTCTTCTGAGAGTAATTTGATTCTGTCTTGTTTCATATTTTGGTTTCCTTTTCAAGGACAGAAAGGCTTTTAGCTCTTTCTGTCATGCTGGTGAGTACATCGAGAAATATTGTTTGATCGGTTTCGCTTATTCCTTCCAGGAGTTCTGTCTCCCATAGGTTCACGATAGCGTATACGCTCTTCACTTCTTCTTCCCCTTTTTCTGTCAGGGATACAATTTTTTCCCGTTTGTTTTGTTCATTTACAACTCTTGAGACCAAGCCTTTCTGTTCCAGCTTGACCAGAATCTTTGCTATAGTTCCCTTGTCCAGTACCAACTGTGTGGAAAGGGTGTCCTGGCTTATGTTGTTTTGGATGGAGAGATACATGATTACCGAGTGTTCGGAGCCTACGATTTCAAGACTCTGTAAGTTCTTGTGAGCATAGATACACCAATATTTAGCTATCGCTGACAATTGTTTCATGAACATGAGCCAACTCCTTGTATTATTTTATAGGTTGCAAATGCAACTGTTGCAAATGCAACTGTTGCAAATGCAACTGAAATGAATATATTGATATAGGCTTAGAGGGTCAAGATAGAATATGAATAATTTGAAATTTGAGAGAAATAAACAGGTACTGACTGATAGAATTCTGATTTATGCAAATGCAATAGGCTGTCCGGAGTGTTTTTTTTAGGTTTTATTGTTTTGAGCGATAGCATGAGCAAAAGGAAACCCTTTAAAGAGTTTCCTTTTGCCGTAGTGTCAGACTTATAGGATTTCCTGGAATTCCAACCGTTCTTGTTCCGGACCACGGAACATGAAGAAACGGCATCCGTTTGCACCGAAGTCTTCAAACTTCACGATACCCCGTTCTTCAACCTCAACACCTTTCTCAACCAAAAAGGCATAGACCTTCTCGATATCTTTACAACTGAGGGCTATGTGCCTAATTTCATCTTTGTTTTCTTTTCTGTGATCTTTCCCATCACAGATGATTTCTAAGACAAGGTTGCCTTTTTGCACAAATATAACGTTGTCATGAAACATATATTCCTTGGAGAATCCAAGGATTCCACAGTAAAAATCCTCAGCCTTTTGCAAATCCTGTACAAAGATCCCACAATGGGCAAGATTGCCCATGATCAACTTTTCTTTCATTGTTGTCCCTCTTGGTTAGTACTAGTTAAAAGTAGTTTTCAAACAAGTTAGCATACTGCTGATGATACTTAGGTTCAACCCGTGATTTCAATCTTTCAATAGCTTTTACTATTTTGAAACTAGATAGTATGCATTTTCAACAAAATAGCAGTACCAAAGATCAGGTACGGCTGTTCTGTACCTCTTGGTTTATCCTATCAGTTGTAAGGAGCCTTGCATTTTTCCACGATAGATTCGCTGTCGATCTTGTATTCATCAATGACATCACCATAATGACCGCTTTCTGCAAACGTATCTGCAAGGCCAAGATGATAGAATGCCGATGAAATACTTGCAAGAATCAGTGTATGGCAAAGTTCATACGCCAGGCCGTTACGCTGTTGATGGTTCTCCACTACCAACAGGCGCCCTGTTTTTCTCCCTGAATCAAGCAGGAGTATCGCATCAAATGGCTTAATCGAATTAATATCGATAAACTCCTATGAAATCCCGGAATAAACGGTTATAGCAAGGTCTCTGTGAGATCATTACCATAGTGCAAAGCCAACGGACCGATTAACTGCATGCTTGGAAACGTATGCATGAAGGCAATATCTTCAGTGGTCTATGGGGTCTCCGGTCAATTGTATCATTCAACCCACCCTGTGACCGAAATGTCTTTAAATCCAAATTTGAATAGCAGCTTATCGTTCTGACTGCCTAGAATGTTTGGAAGGTAAGTAAGATACCATAGAAATTCGTAACGATTTGCCTGTATGTAGCTGATACCGGCAACTACAGCTACCATGCCTGGCTTTGTGAGACCCTCATTGAATTCTCCTTCTTGGGAAAAAATTTTTCATGGGCTTTCGGTGCAGGCAAACCAATATAGCCAAACTAACTGTCCTGTTTGGATAACCCTAATAGATATATTGGTTACCACCAATCAGCAATACTATTGCTGATTGGTGATAGAAGAGAAATCAAGATGTTGGAAGTGGCAATGGCTTCCATTGAGTACAGTAAAACCTACCTGTCCATACGAATATGGTGAATCTATATCGTTATACTCAAAAACGGTTTTTCCATCGATACTTGCGAGAATCCGGTTTTCACGCATAGTAATTGATAAAATATACTTCTGCTCCATATTGAACTGAAACGGTATTTGTTCCAACACCTTGTAGGTGTTATGTTTTTTAACCAAGGCGATGGTGTTTTTGCCATAGAATCCAAAGGCATAACTTCTAGCTGCTCCCTGGACTCTGAAATTTACCAGATGATAGTACCCGAGTTTGGGTTGTATTGTGCAGGAAACTTTCACATCTCTAGTCTCGTAGAAACCGGTATAGGCTTCTCCCTCAACTGCACAACTTCCGCTCAATGACGTTCCCTCAAGTTCCCATAATCCACCGTTTTGGGAAAATTGGCTTATTTCCTGGTGCAGGCCAGAATGTCCAAATCCATAGTTTTGGATCATTTCCCTGTCGAAATCGATAGTATATTCTGGATTCCCCTTAAATAAGACGGAATCAAGGAGAACCGTAAGATCTTCTAAATTTCTCGAAGCTGAGAAGACCGTCAGATCAAAACGATTTATCAATCCATGTTCAATCCTTGGTATTTTCAAAGTTATTGTACCTGTTGCCTGGGGTTCAAGGGATATCATATGTGAATAAGTGGTTTTATTGCGTAGGTCGTAGACGGCTAAACTTACTTCAATTTTACTGGAACCAATATTCATCAAAACCGCAGTGACGCTTTGTCCCGGAAAGAGGATTGGTGTGAAACTAGGATCATACCGTGAATCGCTTAAATCTTCGGGGGTATAGAATGTTTTTACAAAAACATTCATTGAGGAAGCCTGATTTACCGAAATAGCAAGGGATCGATGATTGGGGATTACCGCTCGTTCACAATTTTCAATCGACACATTATCGGTTGAGGTCCTGAAAGCTTGGGTTGATTTTTGGAAATCAAAATGAAATAACCTTCCTGAAATGGTAGAACGTTCTGCCCATTCTTCAGGCAAACTGACACCAGCCATCCTGCAACCCAAAGTACAAAAATACTGAGCAGTATTGGAAACCGTGTCGATATTCAAATTTCCAATGACGCTGGACGAAATGAGGAGGTCGCGGATAGGATCGAGCCACTTCTGTTCAATTCCCTCTATACCTTTGAATACTCCGAGTATTGAACCAACATTGCCTGCATTGCAGTCGGTATCCCAACCACAGGAATTGCAAATCATCTGTGACTTTCCAAAATCTTCTTCCCCATATAAGAGGGATAGGATAATAATAGCGGCATTTGGAATGATATGGCAATTTCCTGGATATTTGTCATATCCAAAGGTAGCTTGGACGAAAAAAAGACATCGTTTCCAATTTTTTTTAGTATCTTTTTTATAGAAATCGATTATTTCCCTAACTACATAAGCATAATGGCTGGTTTCTGGAATGGTGAGAAGACCTTTTTGGATTACCTCTGCAATGGAAGATGCACAATATGCTGCACTAATACATGCGGCAATAAAGCGTCCTCCCACTATGCCTTCTCCATCATGAGAAACTGAGACCATTTTCTGTGCATAATCTGCAGCTATGCTTGGATTAGCAGGAAACACAAAGCCCCAACTGTCAACAAAAATCTGTCCACCGATTTGTTCTGATACAGAAAGTCCATTTTGGAGAACCGAGCCGCTGCGAGGGGCTGTTATTCCAGCTTTTAAATTTTCATAGACAGTATGTTCCGTTGAAATACCATATCCGCCCCACCAAAAAAAACCTCGATGGGAAGAAACATAGTTGAGCCAAGTTTCTCCCATCTGTTCTACTGTAATGGGTTTCTTGTCAGCTGAGAAGTCTGAAAGGCATCGGATAAAAAAAGCAGGTCCATTGCTGTCATCATCTGCAGCATAATCATTGTATTCGCTTTTGTAATAATTGATTTCTCCGTAGGTTTCCATAATTTTTTCATGAGTCCATCCTTCAATAGGTGATCCCATCCTTATTCCGATGATCTTTCCCATCCAACCCGCATAGGTTTTCTGAAAATACGTATTGTCTAATAAAAAAAGCTGGTTCATTTCACACTCCCTGAAGTCATTCCGTCTATGAAATATTTCTGAAGAAAGAAAAACAAGAGCACAATCGGAAGCATGGTAATAATTCCCGCAGTGTAAATCATGGAAAGATCTGATCCACGTTCACCTACAAACAGCACATATTTTGTTGCTGCAGTTTTCAATTCCGGTTTCTGTAAAAAGGTGTTGGCAAGCGTAAACTCATTCCATGTATTTACGAATGAAATCAGGAGAATTGTCGTAATGACTGGTTTGGCCAAGGGGAAAATTATTTTTGCAATTACTTGATAAGTCGAACATCCATCAATAATAGCAGCTTCATCGAGAGCATTTGGAATTCCACTTACAAAGGTGCTCGCTAGCAGTATATTGAAAGGGAGGTTCATTGCTATATAAATCAGAATGAGACCCACGTGGGTATTGACGAGGTTTAGGTTGGCAAACGAATAATATAAAGGAACTAGGAAGGAAAAGGTTGGTATTGAGAGCGATACTCCAAAGTAAACCAACAAATAGTTGCTGAACTTATTATTTGATCGAGAGAGAAAATATCCACCGATTATAGAAAATACAAGTACCACCACCGAGGAGGAAATACTTACTAACATGCTATTGGCAAAAGCATTGAAATAGCCACCAATGTTCCATGCCTTTCCGAAATTTGAAAACTGAGGGTGAAAAGGAAATGCAACAGCTACCTTTTTGATATCAGCATTAGTTCTCAGCGAGTTCATCAGTGCCGCTAGCAGGGGAGTGATTTGGATGATTGCTAGCGTTATTAGGACTATATATAAAATTATTTTGCCTATTTTTTTATTCTTTCTCATTATTCATCCCCAAATTTTTTTTGAAATAATGCAAACCCACCGAAAATTACTATTGCTATGAAGGTTTGGACAACAGAGATAGCACAGGCATATCCTGCACGGTATTTGAAGAATGCATTTTTATAGAGCATTGTTGATAATAGCGAAGATCCCGAAGATCCTTTTGTCATTACCCACACGTAATCGAATGTACTTATTGACCAAACCATGCTTGCAAGGATAACAAACAGCAGGGTCTTTTTAATGCCAGGGATGGTAATGTACCAGAGTTTTTGCATTTCGCTGGCTCCTTCCACTTCTGCACTTTCGTATAACATTGGGTCAATTTGTTGCATAGCGCTGAGAAACACAACAAGCAGGAATCCCCACCAGTGCCACATATCGACGCTGGCTACTGAAAATAATGCATGCGAAGGTGCAAGCCAGTCTTTTGCTAGAAAACCGAGACCCATTTGTTCAAACAAAGAATTAATCCCAAAGTAAGGATTGTAGAATGCTGCAAATATTTTACCAGCGATTGCAGCAGAAATAACATAGGGGAGAAAATAACAAGCACGCAAGGCAACTTGCCCTTTCTGGGTTTTTGCCAGGAAAAATCCAATTAATATGCTAAGGATAATGGGAATTGTTAGAAATATCGACAACCACCTGATATTGTTTGCGAATGCCTCATAGAAATTGGGATCTTTGAATAGTTCCAGGTAATTTTTTATGCCAATGAATTTTTTTGAAATCAATCCATTCCAATCAGTGAATGAATTGAAAAATGAATTGAAGGAAGGTAAAACAACCAGAATGAAATGATAGAGGAATATAGGCAGTAAGGAAAAAATGGCTATCCGGCTTTCTTTTTTTTTGTATCCTAAGATTTCTTTGTCAAAATGCATAGCTAATCCTGATTTTTGGTTTTGAATGAGATCATGATTGGTGAAATACAGGGGTGGAAGTAATATCCACCCCATCTTTATTAGGTAACAAGATTATTTCGCAGAAGGAATTACAGGGACAAAGCCTTCGTTGAGCTCCTTGGTGTTCAAACGTTGCATCTCTGCAAGGTAATCATCAATACTGAGCTTCCCATCATAGACATCAACAATGCCTTCGTATGCGTACAGTCTTGTTTCTGGAGGATAGAATGCCCAAGTTGTATACCCGAAGGAACCTTCATCCAAGGCCGTGTTCACCATTGCCCACATATCTTGTACGATAGGTGATAGATTTGCAAATTGCTTTTTGTCGATTACTTTAGGTGCAATATCAAGACCGGATTCCAAAAACATGCCTTGGAATTCATCACGCATCATATTGGATAGAATATATCCGGAAATATCTGCATTCTTTGTAGAGGCTGAGGCACACCACATTCCTCCGACTGCCAATGGCATATGCGGTTTTTCAACATTGTTTATTGCAGGATGGAGCATTACACCAATTTTTTCATAATCTTCTTTTTCAAGGGGAATGATCCAGTAGGGAGCCCATGTTCCTTCAATTTTAAATAAGGCTTTTCCACTGGTGAATGCATTGATTGCATCATCAGAAGTGAGGATGTAAGACTTTCCATCAGCAAGGTATCCTTTGTCATTCCACGACTTGGCCAACTCGACAGTCTTCTTGAAAGCTTCGTTGTTCCAACCTTGGGCGTCTTTCCCTTCAATCGTGTTTTTCAGTAAATCACGACCGGTGTAGCTGAAAAGGATTGAAAGATACCATTCCTGGGCCCATGGCCAATCCTGTGAACCAAGCATCATGGGGATGTACCCGGCATCCTTGGCTTTTTCGAGAGCCATCTCAAAACTGGTAAGGTTAGTCAAAGATTCAGGGGTAAGCCCTAATTCTTTCATGATGTCTTTGTTGTACCACATCACCATTCCCTCATATCCGAACGGGAGCGTATATACCTTGCCATTGATTACTGCCAGTTTATAGGCCCAATCAAAAAGGGTGCCCTGCCAATCGTACTGTTTTGCATAGGGAGTAAGGTCCAGAAGAAGACCGTCTTTCTGGTAGCGGTTTACATCGGCAGGAGAGTCAATAGTAAAAATATCTGGTTTGTCATTGGAACTCATCCGGGTATTTGTTATATCCATACCTTGTCCAGTGACTAGCCTTAGTTCATAGGAAGTGCCGTTTTTCTGATTGTATTCACTAACAAGCTGAGAAAAAATCTTTTGCTGTGTGGCAATCTGTCCTTCTTCCGTAACATTGGAAGAAATCTCAATTACTTTCTTTGCTGTTTTTTCGCTTTGTCCGTTCGCAAATAGTATGCCAAAGGAACAGAGCATAATCAGCAACAGAATACCCTTTTTCTTCATAATAAAACCTCCAACTGTTTTCTATATGTCTAGAGTATTCTAGTTATTTGCGCACAGCACTGCAAATTTAACACAAAACTATGCAAAAACGACTATTTTGAGATTTCTACTATAGGATTTTTTCTCCATACAGAGGGCGGCTGGCCTGTTTTATTTTTGAATTGGCGGTTGAAATTACATAAGCTGTCAAAACCACATTCAAGAGAGATGTCCAGAATTGATTTTTTCTTGTCCCTAAGCATTGCCATTGCAACCTTCAATTTTACCTCAGTCTGGAATTCCTTGGGAGAAATGCCAATTTGGTCACGAAAAAGTTGCCTGAAATGAGATTCAGAGAGGTAACATCGTTCAGCGACTTCGGAAATGGGACAATCCAGATTTTTGAATTCTGTGAGCAGGTCCAGGGCTCTGAGGATGCGGCTATCAATAGTTTCTCGTTTATCAAAAGCTGCCGATTCAATGATTCCTTCTTGATTACTCAATTGTCGAACAATATAGGAGGAGATTGAAATAATCAGTCCTTTTGCTATTTCCCTGTACCCCTGTTGTTTTTCTTCCAGCTCATGGTAGAGAATGCCGAGCAAATTGGAAAAGTCCCGATGTTTGTTCCTGTCAGCAAAAAACATTGAATTTGGAGGAATTTCTTGGGCATTCCAGTCTTTCGGATTGAAATAGAAAAATATCCAATGGTTCTTTTTGTCCGGATTGCTATTGTTGGCTCTATGATAGACCAATGGCCCCATAACAATTACATCCCCAGGTTTATAGGATTGAATTTTCTTTCCCTGTATAAACAGGCCATACCCTTCGAGGCAGAGTCCTATCTCAATTACATCGTGATTATGTAACTGGTTGATCTCATCGTTTGAGGCATCATGATGAAACCAGTATAGGGGGAAATCTTGATCCAAAGCGATGTTGACCAAGGAATAGGAGAATTTCAAATTATGTACTTTTGCTTTTGAAACTGGTTTGTCCATGAATTGGATGGTAACAGAAAATGACTAGCATCGCAAATACGAAATATTTTTGCACGAACGGACTGGAAAATGGTTAGCTTTACATCATCACACTTTTCTTTCTTATTTGCTGCAAGACTGTAGGAGGAAAGAGTGAAAAAAATATGGTAATAAATGAAATATATCTAAAGTATCGCCAGAAAGATAAAATTGAATTCGTCCTAATAACAAAGCATAAAAGATTACTCAGGACTAGGTACCCTGTATTAGATAGGTGTAACCTATTGCAATCAAGCAAACACAATGCTAATAGCATGTTCCCTGGAGGTATTCGAGGCAAGGAAAACCAAATCTTTCTGTTCGGTCAGTTCTGTTGTTTTCCCGTCGAAGGCAGGTAGACTGGTGCAAGGTTCCAGACAAATCGTATTTCCTTTCATCTTTGGCCGTTGCCAGATTACCAGTTGGGGAAACGTATCATAGCAAATGGTCAATCTATGGGGGGAATGTCTCTGTGAGAACGTAACCTCACCGCCGGTACCGTACAAAATACGTGCATCGTTGTCAAAGAGTTCATGGGTAAGGTCGAGCCTGCTTTCTTTGAGGGGGAAGGGTAAGCGCTTTTCCAATGCCAACTTGGAAAGGGCAATGGGTTGTTCTTCCAGAACGGTTGCCTTTGGAAATTCCAGAAAGCAGTGTGAGAATTCGCCTCCTTCTATAGGTGCGTTGAAGGCAGGGTGGAACCCAAAACCATAGTACATGGCTTCCTTCCCTGTATTGGTGACTTTTGGGATAATTTCCAGACAGTTTTCCCTCAACCGATAGGTCAAATCGAAGCGGAATGGAAACGGATATTGAGATAGGGTGTCAGCATCGGAACAACAAAAAAGGGTCAGGGAATTATTATCCTGGTATTCTACAGAAAATTCTTTGTTTCGGATAAACCCATGGATGGGAATTTCATATCCGGTTCCCCTGTACGTATATCGATTGTTACATTGTCTCCCAACGAAAGGAAAAAGGAATGGGGAACTTTGGATAGCTGGATCAGTAAGATAAGACAAACCCTGCGGTGTGGAAATCGAGCAGGGTCTTGCTCCCAAGGAATCGATTGTAAGATGCAGAAACTCATTTGACAGCGTAAAAAACATATATCCCCCAAAATCACAGGTACCTGTGATAGTACCTATATTGAAGGAATCAGGGAAGGGCTAGCAAAAGAAAAGAAGATTTCCGCGACCCTGTATCATCAGACACAACGCTGGTCTTTCTTTTTTCTACATCCTATCTTTGAGCGCAGTACATACCAGCATTGCTGTCGAAAACGCGGCTTGTAAATTATAGCCTCCGGTATCGCCATCAAGGTCTAAAACCTCCCCAGAGGCAAAGAAGCCGGAGACTTTTTTTGACTCCAAGGTTTTGCGGTCGAATTCAATGAGGGAAAGACCCCCTGCGGTGACCATTGCCGAGGAAAAGGATTTTTTGGCAGAAACTACCAGGGGAAAATCAAGGATATTGGTAACCAGACTTTTTCTTTTTTCTTTTGGCAGGTTGGCACAGGTTTCTTCCTTTCCGATTGACGAGTAAGCAAGGAGCTTCTCTGCCAGGCTGGAGAAAATGCCAAGGCTTTTGAGCAGCGTAAAGACTTGTTTTTTCGGGCTGTCCTGTAACAAAGCCAACAACTCTTGTTTTTTTGTCTCTTTGTTCTCGGTTTGGACCAAGGAAGCACAGAGAAGGTCGCCTTTTATCAGTGACCTCGCATTGTTCATGATAACAGGGCCGGAGACTCCGTCATGGGTAAAAAGCATATCCCCTTGTGAGCGCAAGTAACGCTTTGCTTCCCCTTCATGGAAAAAATCAATGAGCGAGCTCCTGATCGCATTGCCTGCAAGCTCTACAAATGGATATTCCTTTACTGCAACCCCGACCAAAGAAGGGGTAGGGGGCACAATGCTATGTCCCAAGGCCTTGGCAAGCGCGTAGCCATCGCCCGTCGACCCGGTGGTAGGATAGCTCATGCCTCCCGTTGCAAGGACGACTGTTTTTGCCTGATAGCATTCTTTGTTCGTCTGTACCGAGAAACCCGATTCTGTTTTTTCGATGGATGCAACTCGTTCCCCAAAATTGAACTGCACCCTGTTTTTCAGGGAAGCGGTGTAGAGAACGTCCACTACGGACTGTGCTTTCAGGGACTGGGGGAAAACCTTCCCGTCTTCCCTGACAACCAGTTCCAAGAGCTGGTGTTCAAACCAGGCTTTTGTATCCTTGGTTGAAAACTGCATCAACGCAGGTCTGAGGAAATTGCTTTGCTGCTTGTCTTTGAAATGGGACAGGAATGTATTGGTGTCGTCGCAATTGGTGAGATTGCACATGCCTCCGCCGGTAATCAGAATCTTTTTACCCGGCCTGTCATTTTTCTCCAGTACCAATGCCTTCAGACCTGACAGATTTGCTGCCAAAAAAAGCCCGCTCGCCCCGCTTCCAATGATAATAACGTCATACATGGGATAAAGCATACAATACAATTGCTTTTGTGTCTTTTCCCTTACCTTGCAATTCTCTCACACCTGATTCTTTTTGCCGTGTACAGGCCCAATAGGATATAGATGCTGGTGAGGAGAAACACCACTGGATAGCCCAGTTTCGTTACCAGGATGCCTGCAAGGATAGGGTAGAGGATGTTCATGAAAGAACCAGCTCCTGCAAGGCCTGCATAGATACCCCTGTTCTCGTCATTGGAAATCTCAAGCAAAACCCCAGCTGTCACAATTTGGAAGACTGCACCGGTTGCCCCGCTGAGTAAAAAGACCAGCGAATAGAGCAGGGGGCTAGAGGTGAGCAACAGGGCCAGAACCAAGGTTGCTGATCCAAGACCGATGAACAGGTACAGCAAGGGACGATACTGTTCACTCTTGGAAAATAGTTTCAATAGGATGTTGAAAACCAAGCTTCCAATCATTCTGGCAAGCAGGAAGGTTCCCACCAAGCTTCCGTTTATCTCGAACTTGGTCCTTGCAAACAGAATCAAAAAAGGGATGGTGGATAGAAAAACTCCCGAGGTATTCAACAGCCAGAGGTAAAGCCTGAGGTTTCTGTCTTCTTTCAAGGCCTTTGTGAACATTCCAAATCGTTTTGTAAGCGTTATTTTCTCTGTAAGGGGGGCATCGGTTTCCTTGAGCATCCAAAAGCCCAAGGTAGCAAGTGACAACAGAATTCCCGAAAGCAGAAAGAGCATGCTGTAGTTCAAAGGATAAGGAAGGGCTGTAAGGATGAGCTTAACCAAGAGGGCCGAGACGATAACCCCGACACTGGATATCAGTTGTTTTGAGACCAAGAGTCTTTTGCGCCTCACAGGCTCGATTACTCGCCCCATGATATCAGTATAGGAGATATTGGCGAAGGCTCCGCTAAACGAGAACAGGGCCATCAGAGAAAGAATAGCCCATACCTTCCAGTTAGCCTGTTCTGTGAGGGTTTTCAAGAATAAACCCATTGCAACAAGGGCAACTACCCTGAGATAGATGCCAGCTAGCAAAGCAGGTTTTTTCCTTTTGAGCGGGATGATAAGACCTGCAAAAACCAGTTGCATGAATCCTGCTCCCCCGATCATGATGGCAGACAAGATTCCCAGATGGAAAGACGTCGCGCCAGCCTCGGCAAGCATGTTTGGAATCACTGTGTTTATATCTATGAAATTCAGCGTCAGGGCCAAAAAAAGGGCATGCACAAGAAAGCCGTTCATGTTACGGTTCTGATTTACTTCTTGTAGGTTTTTAGCAGGTGTTTTTTTCATTACTGCTTTGAATATAATGAAAAATCAGCAAGAATTCCACCGATTCCCGTTATTGGAAGCCAATTGGTCACTCGCTATGTAATCATAAGTCTTGTTTGACCCAACCCTTGTTGGAAACCAGCATATTGAAGGCTTTTTCTTCAGCTGTTTTCAAATGATATTCCATTGCCTGGGCAGCTTTCTCATAGTTCTGGGCAAGCAACTGGTCGATGATCACTTTATGCTCCATCTGCGAATCGTTGATTCTGCCTTGGGTGAAACCTGTCAGGATTCGTATCCGTTGGTTCTGCATGGTTGTCTCATTAAGACAGGAGAGCAGGTACGTGTTTGCACAGGCCCGGTACAGGGCATTGTGGAAACTATCGTCTGCAATCAGTTCTTTCTCGAGGCTTTCCTCTGGGTTGTTATCAGAGAACAACTCAGAAAACTCCAAAAGCAAATCACGGGGGATTGCAGCCCCGTAGTTTCGCAGGATATAGGGTTCGATAAGGATTCTGGTCTCGTACAACATGGCGATTTCATTGATGGAAAGGTCGCTTATCAAAATGCCTTTCTTGGGAATTATTTTCAATAGGTGTTCTTGCTCCAGCCTGCTCAAGGCTTCGCGGATAGGGGTCCTTGAGCAATTGAGTTCTTCCTGGATCATCTTTTCATTTATAAAGGAATTGGGCATATATTCGCATTTCAGGATTTTGTCCTTGATCAGTTCATATGCTTGTTGTTTGAAGTAAGTATCTGCCATAATTCACCTTGCTTATGTTGTTTCTGGGCCCATACGCTATAGAATGGGGGAATTTCCGCTCTATTGTCAACAAATATGGGAAAATCCTCAGGTTTTTCTACCTAATTTTCCTGAATTTGTAATTATGTGACATAAATCCATTAAACGTCGATAGTCACTCTTTATCCTGCATTTTGTACAATGTATCGCGCATTTTTTCATTTCATTGTCTCTTGGGGGTATTTTTACCCAAAATGAAAGTAGTAGATAAAAAATACGCACATTTATTTTCTTGACAAGGGGAAAATCATAGGTTACTGTGATGTATACAACAAGAATACAACACAGTAATTAAAACATATTTGCTGTAGCTTGAAAATATTGGATATGCAAAAAGTATTGTAAATCCAAGTATTATATGTAAATATGAACCAAATGGGTTCATAGCAATATTTTCTCAAAGGGAGAGATACCAAATGAAAAAGACTTTTATTGTAATGTTGGCCCTTGCAGTACTTGCCAGTGGCTCAGTGTTTGCAAACGGTTCAAGTGAAACCAAGGCTGCTGCAAAGCCCGCCCAGGTTGTCAAAGTGCAGATTGGTTTTGAGAATTCGCTTACAGAACCTGTCGGACAGGGCCTGCTCAAGTGGCAGCAGCTCGTCAATGAAAAGGGTGACGGTAGCATGGAAATCGTACTGTATCCCGATAGCCAACTCGGAAGCAAGAATGAGCTTATCGACTCAATGCTTCTTGGCGAACCAGTCGTTACCCTTGCAGACGGCGCTTTCTATGCTGACTATGGTGTAAAAGACTTTGGTATCCTTTTTGGACCCTTCCTCTTTGACACTTGGGAACAGGCTTGGACCCTTACCGAAAGCGATTGGTACAAAAAACAGAGTAGTCTGCTCGAAGCAAAAGGACTGAAGATTCTTTCCTCCAACTGGAAATACGGTGACCGCCATACCATGACTACTAAACTGGTCAAGACTCCTGAAGATCTCAAGGGTGTCAAGGTCAGGGTCCCCAGCAACCAGATCCAGACTGAAGGTTTCAACGCGCTTGGTGCCGTAGCAGTCGGTCTTCCACTTGGTGATGCTTACGAGGCACTTACCACCGGAACCATCAGTGGTGTCGAGAATCCGTTTGCAACCCTTTATGGAAGGAAATTCCAGGAAGTTGCAAAGTACTTGTTGCTTGACGGTCACGTAAAGAACTTCACCACTTGGGTAACCGGTACCATGTTCTTCAATTCCTTGACCCCAGCACAGCAGGAACTTCTGGTCTCCACAGGCAAGGAAGCAGGCTTCTACAACAACGAAGTACTTGACCAAGCTGAGCAAGGTTACAAGGACAAGATGATAGCAGAAGGTGTAACCATCACTGAGATGACTGCAGAATCCCGTAAGGCTTTCAAGGAAGCTGCACAGTCCTTCTACGCAAACGGTGCAAAGTTCGGTTGGTCTGATGGCCTGTACGAGACTGTACAGAAGGCCATGATTGCAAAATAAGCTCATTAAGGGGTGAGGAATAAAGTGGAAAAGAAAAATGAACGGCTTGGCTGGTTGCGTCACCTAGACATAATTGCAGCAGGAATCGTTCTTGTTTCCCTGGTAGTTCTAACCTTGGTAGGGGCCTTGTCCAGGTATATCCTGGACAAGCCTTTTACCTGGATGGAAGAAGTGCAACTTATGCTGGAAGTATGGGTTGTGTTTTTGGGTGCAGGATATGGTTTCAGGGTAGGGTCGCATGTGGCAATCGAGATTATCATTGAGTCCTTGCCTGAAAAGGTACAGAAGGTGTTCGATTTCATTATCACTTTGATTGTAGTCGGAACCCTGTTATACCTGTTTGTGCAGAGTATTGGGTATTTTAACTTGTTTGTAAGGAGCGGGCGTGTAACGAGCATCCTGCAGATACCCTACAAATATATCTATGGGATCGTTCCTGTATGCTGTGTGCTGATGTTGTCAAATTATCTCTATGTCTTTGTAAGAAAGTTGCATGGAGTCGATATCGTTAAAGAGGTAAGTGAATTTTGAACGGAATAATAACCCTGACATTTATTACCCTGTTACTCCTATTGTTCATGAAGGTCCCTGTATATATAGCGATACTCGGATCGTCACTCCTCTATTTCTTTCTTACTCCGGGAGTAAACTCAATCGTATTCGCCCAGCAGGTCGTAGGTGGCACGGAAAGCATTTCCCTGCTTGCCATTCCCTTCTTCGTGTTCATGGGCGCTTTGATGAATTATAGTGGGATCTCGAGCAGAATCTATGATTTTGCCAGCATCCTGACCGGTCGCATGCGTGGTGGGCTTGCCCAGGTAAACGTATTGGTCTCGACCCTTATGGGTGGCCTTAGTGGTTCCAATCTCGCAGATGCGGCTATGGAAAGCAAGATGCTTGTTCCACAGATGGAGCGAAAAGGTTTTTCCAAGCCATTCTCAACAGTAGTAACGGCCACCTCGTCGGTTATTACCCCGCTTATTCCCCCTGGAATAGCCATGATTCTGTATGGAAGCATTGCCAACGTATCTATCGGAAAGTTATTTGTCTCTGGCCTTGGGGTTGGGACTCTGCTTTGTGTAACCTTGATGGTGCTTGTCGCGGTGATTTCAAAGAAACGTGATTACAAGCCGATTAGGACCGAGAAACTGACAAGAAAAGAGATTACCACCGCAACGAAACCTGCCATTCTACCTTTATGTATCCCCTTGGTTATAATTGGGTCGATTCGTCTTGGGATTGTGACCCCGACTGAGGCAGGCTCGGCAGCAGTTGTCCTAGCCATTGTCTTGGGGGTTTTCTATAAGGAACTTGATTTTAAGAGCTTCAAAAAAGCAGTCACGGAGTCGGTTACTTCAACCTCCTCGATTCTATTGATTGTTGCTGCAGCCACTGTTTTTTCCTGGGTACTTACCAAGGAACGAATTCCTCAGCAACTTGCTGACTGGTTGATCGGGACCATCAATAACAAATATGTCTTCCTCTTGATCGTCAATGTGTTTCTTTTGGTGGTTGGAATGTTTGTTGAAGGGAATGCCTCGATGATTATCCTGGTTCCGCTTCTTGCCCCCATAGCAAAGGCTTTTGGAGTCAACGAAATACATTTTGCCATGATTTACATTTTCAATAATGCAATCGGGGCACTTTCTCCTCCAATGGGAACGTTGATGTTTGTGACCTGTGGTATCACCGGTTGTAAGACTAAAGATTTTATCAAAGAAGCGGTTCCTTTTTATCTGGTGATGGTGCTGGAATTGTTTTTGCTCACTTATGTGCCGTTTTTCTCGACAGGTTTGGTAGACCTTCTCTATTGACCTTACCGTATTCTCACTCAATGATGACGATCAAAAACATCATGGAGTGAGTAGCATTTTTAATATTGATTAATGTATACATTAGATATACAACAATAAATTAGGAGTATTGTCTTGAAAGCCATATATATCAACAGAGCAAAGGATGTTTCCATACGGGAAATTGAAAAACCCGTTCCCAAAGAAGGCGAAGCCCTTTTGAAGGTTCTCTATGGTGGCATCTGCGGTAGTGACCTTGGGTCTTACCGCGGAACCTTTGCTTATTTTTCCTACCCCCGGGTCCCCGGCCACGAACTTGCAGCCCAGATTGAAGAAATCGGGCCAAACGAATATGGACTTGAAAAGGGGATGGTAGTTACCTGTAACCCCTATTTCAATTGTGGTACCTGCTATTCCTGTCAGCGTGGCTTGGTAAATGCCTGCACAGACAACCAGACCATGGGGGTCCAGCGTGAAGGTGGCTTTAGCGAGTATATAACCATGCCAATTGAGCGGATTATCGATGGCAAGGGTCTCGATGCGAAGACCTTGGTTCTTATCGAACCGTTCTGCATCGGTTATCATGGGGTCAAGCGGGCACAGGTCGGTCCCAAGGACAAAGTCCTTATCGTAGGATCGGGCACCATCGGGGTGCTTACTGCCGTTGCTGCCAAAGCCGTTGGGGCAGAGGTCTATATCAGTGACATTGCCCCCAAAAAGCTCGAGTATGCCATGCAGTTCGGTATCGACGGTACGCTTCTCAATGATTCTGCTGAGCATCTTGAACAGCAGGTACATGCGATTACCGGCGGTAATGGATTTGATGTTGCCATAGAGTGCGTAGGTCTTCCCTCAACATTCCAGAACTGCATAGACTCTGTCGCGTTTGGCGGAAGGGTAGTGCTTGTAGGAGTGGGTAAGCAGAACCTTGACTTTAATTTTACCGCTATTCAGAAAAAAGAATTGAATATCTTTGGTTCACGCAATGCTTTAACCAGTGATTTCAAAGAATTGATCGCTATCGTAAAGGCTGGAAAGGCCGATATTGCAAAGGTTGTAACCAACGTTTATGCTTTTAATGATGCTCCACAGGCTTTTGCCGACTTTGACAAAAATTCTGCAGAGATGCTTAAGGTTTTGATTGCATTCTAAGGAAGGAAATCGTATATGAAAAAAATCAATGAAGTCGTAGAAAAGAAAAACGGACACTATCCTGAAAAGGTACTTCAGTTTGGGGAAGGGAATTTCCTCCGGGCCTTTGTGGACTGGATGATCGATGAAGCCAATGACGAAGGTCTGTTCGGTGGGAGTATCGTACTCTGCCAGCCCATTAGCCAGGGAATGGTTGCCAGACTCAATGCCCAGGACAATGTCTATACCTTGGTTATGAGAGGATTGGAGAACGGCAAGAAGACCGAGAACATTAAAGTCATCACCTCGGTTTCCAGAGGCCTCAATCCCTATGAGGATTATGATTCCTATATCGATCTTGCAAAGAGCAAGGACTTACAGGTTATCGTGTCCAATACCACCGAAGCCGGTATTTCCTACAGTGAAGGGGACAAGCTTACCGATACCCCTCCCAACTCATATCCTGCCAAAATTTGTTCCTTTCTCTATACACGATACAAACATTTCAACGGGGACAAAGCCATGGGGATCCTGTTGCTTCCTGTCGAACTCATTGAAGACAATGGCCCTGTATTGAAGAGAATCGTGTACCAGTATGCACAGGAATGGAACCTTGAGAAAGGTTTTATCGAATGGATGGATGCTTCCTGCACGTTTGCCAATACCCTTGTCGACCGTATTGTTACCGGGTATCCGAGAAACGAAGCCGCTTCATATGAAGAAAGGTTTGGCTACAAGGATGATATGATCGATACTTCTGAGGTTTTCAACCTTTGGGTTATCGAGGCTGATAAAAAGTACAGTGAGATGTTCCCCATTGCCAAGACCAAGGCCAATGTCATCTGGACCGACAATGTCAAACCCTATAAGATGCGCAAAGTGAGGATTCTCAACGGTGCACATACCTCGACGGTTCTAGCCGCCTATCTCAGCGGGTATGAATTCGTAGGGGAGTTTGTCAAGGACGAAGAATTTTCTGCTTTCCTCAAGGATCTTATCTTTGGTGAGGTCATCCCTACCATCCAATTGCCCAAGGATGAACTTGCACAGTTTGCCGATGCCGTGTTTGAACGTTTTGGCAATCCCTTTATAAACCACAGGTTGCTTGATATCTCTCTCAATTCTGTTTCGAAGTATGTGGCACGGTGTCTGCCCAGCCTGGAAGACTATCTTGCAATGGAGAAAAAACTTCCTTCCCACCTGACATTCTCACTTGCTGCACTCATTAAGTTCTATGATGTGAAGAATAGCGAGCAAGGGTATTTCGGGATCAGGGAAAACGGGGATATGTATCCGGTAAAGGACACAGCAGAGAACCTTGCTTTCTTTGAGAAAGCCTGGCAGGAACAGGATCTTTCTGTTTTGGTTAAGAATGTACTCTCCTGCAAAACCCTCTGGCAGCGTGACCTTACCGAGATTGAGGGCTTGTATGACGGTGTCCTTGCTCACCTGAAAGGTATTGTTGCAGATGGCGTAAAGGCTACGATCAAGAATTTGTAAGGTTTGGTGATAAAAAAATGGGGCCCTGCTGCAATTGAGTCTTGCAGGGGCCCTTTTTTGTAGTTAACAGTACATTCCAAATGGCCAATAGGTTGCACGGAACATGGTTGTGAAGATGCCAAAAAAGGCAATGAAGAAAATAAATACTAAAGAGCTGAGTATCAAACCGATGATGCTCATGATATAACCTGCCTTGGCTTCTGCATCATACTTCCTGTTCTTGTTGCCCTGTACGATTCCTATGATACCCATAATGGAACCGGCAAGGGAAGCGACCCCTGTTATCCCGCATACCAAAGATAGAATGCCAAGAATCAGGGCTGTCAGGCTGCTGCTGTCTCTTTTGGGGTAGGAAGGTTGTTGTTCTTGCCCACTATACGGTTGTCTGTCATCCATAGTGTTTCCTCCACGGTTTAAATATACAGGCAAACAGGACATAAAGCAAATAGGTCGATAAAAAACGGACCCCTTACGGAGTCCGTTTTGAACAGAATCGTGAAAATTCTTACAGGGCGCCAAAGATAATCTTGGCGACAAAGAGACCGAAGACTACCCAAGTCATGCCAGAGATATCTTTACGCTTGTTGGTAAAGAATTTGAGGAGGACATAGGACAGGATTCCGAACATGATGCCATCGGCGATGCTGTAAGCAACAACCATGAACATGATGCAGAGGAATGAAGGGATTGCCTCGGTCATATCGGTCCATTCGATTTCCGTTACAGGAGTCATCATCATGACACCTACGATGATCAAAGCAGGAGCTGTTGCAGCTGAAGGGATCGATTCGAACAACGGAGCGAAGAACAATGAGAGCAAAAAGAGGATTGCAACGGTAAGGGAAGTCAAACCGGTACGTCCACCTTCTACTACACCAGCAGAGGATTCGACAAATGTGGTGACAGTGGAAGTTCCGAGAACTGCACCGAGCGTGGTTCCAACTGCATCAGCAAACAAAGCTTCTTTACAGTTGGGGATTGATCCGTCGCTCTGGATCATGTCAGCCTTGGTAGCACAACCGATGAGGGTTCCTACTGTGTCGAACATGTCGACGAACAGGAAGGTGAACACTACAACGATAAAGTCAAGGGACATAACCTGGGAGAAGTCAAACGGGAAGAAGTAGGGGGCAGGAGGAACGAAGGAACCGCCAGCATATTTGGTGATCCCGAGAGGAATTCCAATAATGGTGGTGAGTGCGATGCCAATCAGGAGTGCACCGTTTACCTTGAAAACAAGGAGGATACCGGTGATGAGCAGGCCGAGCATTGCCAAGCCAGCAGGTCCCATATACCAATCGGGATTGAGACCGACCAAGGTGGCTCCTCCGATTACGATACCTGCGTTCTGCATACCGATGAACGCAATGAAGAGCCCTATCCCAACCCCAATCGCTTTCTTAAGGTTTGCCGGGATGCTGTTTACGATTGCTTCGCGAATATTAACAGCGGTGAGGATGAGGAAGATGATACCTTCAACAAAAACGGCTGTCAAAGCGAACTGCCAGCTATACCCCATTCCCATAACTACCGTGTAGGTAAGGAAGGCGTTCAAGCCCATTCCCGGTGCGAGGGCAAACGGAAGGTTTGCCAAAAGGGACATAACCAAGGTAGCCACAGCAGAAGCTATTGCGGTTGCTGCGAAGACTTTTGAGAAGTCCATTCCTGCCTGTGACAGGATTCCGGGGTTGACAGCGAGAATGTAAGCCATCGTCAGGAAGGTTGTTACACCAGCCATGATCTCGGTCTTTACATTTGTCTTTCTTTCTTTAAGTTTAAAAAACTTTTCCATCTATGCACTCCTTGCAGATGATGATTTATAATGCCTATTCTAATACATCAAACCAATCAAGTACAGAAAAATCTTTACATTTATCATATACCAAATTATCATTGATGAAATGTTATTTCAGGGAAAAAAAATAGCTTGATTCTGCACTATATGTAAAAAAGGATTTATAAATCTTTTTTATACACTAGTGAAATAATGTAGTACAACAATAGTATTTTATTTGAATTGCTTGGATTTTTTCCTTTTTTTCCCCTTGAACTATTTGTGCAAGGTGTTACACTGGAAAAAAAATGTGTTGCAATTTGTTGCTGGTTTGGAGGAATTATGCAAGATAAGGAAAGTAGGGCAATGAGTATCGAAGTCGCGACAGGGCGAAAAACCGCCGATTTGTGCGTAACCGGTTCCCATGTCCTTGACGTATATAATAAAGAATGGTTCGAAGCCGATGTCTTGGTGAGCGGAGGCCTCATATGTGGTTTTCTTGAGCCTGGGAAAGGTGAGGCCAAGAAGATAATCGATGCCGAAGGCCGTTACCTCATCCCTGGGTTTATCGACAGCCATGTTCACATTGAGTCATCGCACTGCACCCCTTCGGAGTTTTCAAACCTTGTCGTGCCCTGCGGAACAACAACTGTGGTTGCCGACCCTCATGAAATTTGTAACGTCTGTGGTCTTGCAGGGCTCGATTATATGCTTGAGGATTCCAAAAACACTCCTTTGCAGGCTTTCTTTATGGTTCCTTCCTGTGTTCCTGCAACCCCGTTCGAGCATAGCGGGGCAGTTCTGCTCGCTTCCGACCTTGCAAAGCGACTGGGCCATGAACGGGTTTTGGGACTCGGTGAGATGATGGACTATCCAGGGGTCATTGCCGGTTCGTCTATGGTCTTGGATAAACTCTGGGAAGCAAGTCTTAGCGGTAAGGTCGTTGACGGACATAGCCCTGCTATCGAAGGATCTGATCTGGACGCTTATTGTGCGGCCTCTATCCATACGGACCATGAATGTGAGACCCCTGAGGAATTGAAACAACGAGTCAGGCGGGGAATGTATGTCATGCTTAGGCAAGGCTCTGCCTGTTGCAATGTTTTGGGCTTGCTTGGAGGGGTGACCCCTGCAAACAGCCGGCGTTGTCTCTTCTGTACCGATGACCGGCAACCCAAAAGCATTCTCAAGGAAGGCCATATCAATAATAATGTGCGCCTCAGTGTCGGCGCAGGGCTCGACCCCATCGAAGCAATCTGTATGGCTACGGTAAACAGCTCCGAATGTTACCGTCTGTTTGACCGTGGGGCTATTGCCCCGGGCCTCCGGGCTGATTTCCTATTATGTGATAATCTTGAAGCTTTTTCCATGCACCAGGTATTTGTGGGGGGCGAGCTGGTAGCCGAGGACGGCAAGATTGTGCAAAAGGCAGTTTCGGGTCCAGCTTCCAATGTCTCAGGGAAGATGCTGGTAAAAGGTTTTTCGAAACAAAGGCTACATCTTCAGCTGAAATCGGACCATGTCAGGGTTATCGATATCATTAGCGGTGGCGTGGTCACCGGCGCAGGCGAAGCGTATGTGACGGTAAAGGATGGGCAATGGGTTCACGATAACAAGCAGGATGTTATCAAACTGGCTGTTATCGAACGGCACCATGGAACAGGAAATGTAGCGGTTGCCTTGCTCAGGGGGTACGGACTCAAAGGTGGAGCTGTAGCAACCTCTGTTGCCCATGACTCCCATAATATTATCGTCTGTGGCGATAATGACGAGGATATGGTTTTGGCTGTAAACCATCTGGTAGAACTCGGAGGAGGCATGGTCATTGTCAAGAAAGGGAAAATCCTGACCGATCTGCCTCTCCCCATTGCAGGCCTCATGACCAGTATAGAGGGGGTAGATGTTGCACGCAAACTTGATGAATTGCATTCCGTTACCCAGCGTGAGCTTTCGGTAAGCGAGACAGTGGATCCTTTCATGACACTTTGCTTTATGTCGCTCCCTGTCATTCCCGCCTATAAATTGACAGATATGGGCCTGTTCGATGTGCGCAAATTTGAATTTGTTCCCTTGGAGTTATAAATCAAAAGATAAGGGTTTTATCCCCGACTTTGCAAACAGTCATGGGGGTATCATAGAGGGTGGTCAACGCTTGTGAGGTGACCACCTCTTCTTTTTTTCCGAAGCAGAGCATCTTTCCTTTGCGGAGCATAGCCACATGGGTGGCCACTTCGAAGGCAAGGTTTGCATCGTGGGTTGTAAAAAGCAGGGTTTTGCCTTTTGCATGCAGGTTATGCAGAATCGAAATCACCTTTTGCCGGTTCGCGGGGTCAAGGGCGCTGGTAGGTTCGTCCAATAGCAGGATTTCACTTTCCTGGGCAATGGAACGGGCAAGCAACAACAATTGGTGTTCTCCCCCTGAAAGTGTAGTAATGGAGCGTTTTGCAAACGATTCAAGCCCAACGGTTTCCAGTGCCTGGTAGGCAATCTCGACATCTGAATCTTTCGGGGATTCCATCTCCGAGAGATAGGGTGCACGTCCGAAGAGGGTATAGTCAAGGACGGAAAAGGAAAAATTGTAATTCTCGCTCTGGGGAACCAAGGCGATGGTCCTGCCCAGTTCTTTTCTTCCATACGATGCGAGGTCGCGACCGAAAAGTCGAATACCATTTGCCTTTTTCCACGATAAGACCATATCCATAAGGGTACTCTTGCCTGCACCGTTCGAACCTAGCAGGGCAACGGTACTCCCGGTTTCGATTTCCAGGGAAAGTTCCTGGATGGCCTTTGTTCCGGAAGGATAGGTATAGAAAACCTTGTCTAGTGTGAGAGCATTCATGCTTTTCCCTCCTGGTTTCTCAAGGAAAGTATAACCATAAAGGTAATAGCGCCGATAAAACTGGTTAACAGCCCAATGGGGATTTCTGTTGCAAGGATTGTACGTCCCACTGTATCGCAGAGAAGCAAAAAAATGGCACCCATGACAGTAGATCCTGGCAGGGCTGCTTTGCTGTCGGAACCGAAGATTTTCCGTGCAAGGTGTGGCATGATCAGGCCAACCCACCCGATGAGGCCAGTGATGGATATAGTCAGGGTTGTTCCTACGGTAGCGACCAGTAGAAGGATTACCCGGTCACGGTTCGGGTTCAATCCTACTGAGAATGCAGTCTTCTCCTGCAGCGAGAGCAGGTTGAGTCTCCATCGGTATCGCAAAATTACCAAAAGACACAGCAGGACTATGGGCATGATGGAGAAAATTTGACCCCAGTTGCAATTCCAGAGTCCTCCCATCATCCAGAAGGTAATATCCTGAAGGTCCTTTGTCGGCTCCGCGACCAGTTTGATTACCCCGAGTGCTGACGTGAAAATAGCGGAGACGGCAATTCCAGACAAGACCAGCCTGAGTAACCAGCCTCCGAAACGAAATCTCTTGGCCAGAAAATAGGACATGATGAGTGCCAGCAACCCGAAGACAGTTGCACTTACCTGCACGAGGTAGGAGCTGTAATTACCCAGGACAATGACCAAGGCTGCCCCAAAGGCAGCTCCTTGGCTTACTCCCAGAAACCCTGGTTCCACCAAAGGATTTGAAAAGAGCATCTGGAAAGTAAAACCGGAAGCACTGAGAATTGCTCCTGCCATGATTGCCAATAGGATTCTCGGAAGCCTTACGTTGAAAATGATAGTAGACATCAGCTTGTCGTCTGCAAGGTTGCGGGGAAACGTAATGCCTCCCTTTGGATACCTGCCGGCAAAAAGGAACAGGCAAGAAAGAAGCACAAGCAACAGACAAAGCAACAACAGGACGAGCCTGTTGTGCTTTTGGTCATTCCTATAGGTAGTTGTGGCGTTCATACAGTATCTAGTTAAGGGAAATCGAGGTCTTGTAGGCGCTTAGGAGCGTATCGAGTACCTTTTGGTCTGTAAGGCCATAGAATTCCCTGTAAAAGGAGGTAATCTCTTCTTCCATGTCGACTGAAGCAAAGAGCTCGGGATAAAGGTCCTGGGCCATCCACTGCATTCCCAGAATCCAGGTTGCCACCGGCTGGATGTAGTTCATCATATCCGAAGGGGTTTCCTCCACATTATGGTTTTTCACTGCCTTGAGATTTGCCCATATGGGGGAACTGTAAATTTCATTGACATATGTTTCTGTCGGAGTCTTATAACTGACAATATAGATTTTGTCAGGATTCCATGCAGCTATCTGTTCAAAAGAAACGGTACTCCAACCATTGGAAGCTGTATTTGCACCTTTCCATACAGGAACTCCCCCTACATTCTCTGCCATCCAGGTCTGCATCCAGGAATCAGGGGCGATTTTGAAGGAAGAGGCATTGTCCGTGGTTACTCCCTGCAAAATCAGTACTTTCAGCTTGTTCTCGGGTGCCAGAGAAGAAACCGTATTGGTAATGGAATCCAGGCGTTCCTGGAATAAGGAAAGGATCTGTTGTGCGCGGGTAGTATTCTTCAATAGCTTCCCCAGTTGCGTGATTTCAGTTTTCCAGTCCTCATACGATTCAAGGTTCATGGTAAAATTGGGAATTCTGAGCTGGTCGAGTTTTTTCCCGATTTTTTCATAGTTTGCAGTCTTGGTGAGTACGATTTGCGGGTTCTGGGCCGCAATTTCCTCTGCACTCGCATTCTGGCTGATGCGGGGTTTTTCATCGAGAGAGGGCCTGATCAGGGAGAAAAAGTCCCCAAGCCCTTGGTCAGTAATGGGAAGCGTCAAATCCATTGCTTCAACCTCGGGGAACAAGAAAAGCGCATTTGCACTCATATTCCCGGCTTTTCCCGCGATAATGACCCGATAGGGTTTTTCTTCTAAGGTTACTGTGCGTCCATTGGCATCGGTAGCGGTATAAAACCCGCTATCCTGCATTTCTTTCTCTGCATTTCCCTGGGAAAAAAGCAGAACCGGCAAAAGGACAAGCAAAATAAACAATATTTTTTTCTTCATGGTAGATGGAGACTCCTATTAAATGTTGCGAACGGTTGCAGTTTACCATTGTATATATAAAAATGCAATCGAATATACTCACACCAGGCAATCCTTTTCTCCTTGATACCTTCCCTTATTCGGGGTACTGTATAGACAAAACTTCAAGGGGTTGCATTATGGCAGATCACACCATACAGGAATCTATATATATACTGAAAAAGAGTTCTACACGACTTTCAGTGAGTACTGATAAGCAGAGAAACGATCTGCTTTTAGCCATTGGGCAGGGTCTCGTAGACGATTGGGCAGAAATCGAAAGGGCCAATGCCCTTGACCTTTCGGCAGCGGAAGCAAACGGCGAAAAAGAAGCACTGGTCAAACGACTGGTATTCGACATTGAGAAACGGGACAGTGTCATTGCCGGACTCAAGCAAGTCGCTGCCTTGCAGGACCCTATCGGGAGAGTCTTGGAACGGCGTTTGCTGGACACCTCTTTGTTGCTTGAACGTGTCAGTTTTCCTATCGGGGTTATCGGGATGATTTTTGAATCCCGGCCGGATGCCCTTGTCCAGATTGTTTCACTTTGCCTGAAAAGCGGAAATGGCATCATACTCAAGGGTGGGAAAGAGGCTGCACATACCAATGCTGCTTTGGTTGCCTCCATATATAAAAGTGCCGCTTCTTCTCCTCTAGGTTCTGAGTGGCTTCTGTTGCTGACCAGCCATAGTGACGTCGATGTGATGCTCAAGATGGATGGACTGATAGACCTGCTCATACCCCGTGGTTCCAATGCTTTTGTGAAATACGTCATGGACAATACTTCCATACCCGTCCTTGGTCACGCGGCGGGTATCTGCCACATGTATGTCGACAAGGAAGCCGACCTTGCAATGGCAAGCGAATGTGCCTTCGACTCCAAGACCCAATACCCTGCAGCCTGCAATGCAATAGAGACAATTTTGGTGCATAAAGACATTGCCCCTGTATTTCTTTTGATGCTTGCCTCGCGTATGGCTGACAAGCAGGTGATTCTGCATGGAGATTCCCAGACGCGATCTTATATAGACTGTCTTCCCTGTACACAGGGTGATTACGACACGGAATACCTTGCCCTTGAGCTAAATATTAGGGTAGTCGATACCTATCAGCAGGCTTTGGACCATATAGCAGAGCATGGGTCCCATCACACCGATGCGATTATTACGAAGAACAAGGAGCTCGCCAACCTGTTTATGAGGGAAGTCGATTCTGCTGATGTCATGGTGAACTGCTCTACCCGGTTTGCCGATGGGTTTAGATTCGGCCTTGGGGCTGAGGTCGGTATCAGTACGGCAAAAATCCATGCCCGGGGACCTGTAGGGATTTCAGGCTTGATGAGCAGCAAATGGCTGCTGCAAGGCGATGGTCAGGTTGTTGCATCCTACACTGGCTCAAATGCGAAGCCTTTCTTACACAAGGAACTGGCTATTGGGGAGGAATCGAAATGAATCGCGATTTTTCCCAGGTGCAACGGGTGGTGGTAAAAGTCGGAACGAACCTGCTCTCTACAGCTGAAGGCATCGATGAACATTGCATCGAGGATATCGTCTCCCAGATTGCTATACTTATGGGAAAAGGGATCCAGGTCCTTTTAGTCTCCTCCGGGGCTATCGGGATGGGAGCCAAAGAACTCCATCTCAAGGACGCTGTCAAACAGGTGGCTATGCGACAAGCCTGTGCTTCCATCGGGCAACCGATTCTGATGAGCAGTTACCGTAAGGCTTTCAAACACCATGGCATAGTCTGTTCCCAGATTCTTCTTACCCGCAAAGATATGAACAACCGTCATACCTATGTGAATTTACGGAACAGTGTAATGACCTTGCTCGACCTTGGGGTAGTGCCAGTCTTCAACGAGAACGACGTGGTAAGCACGGCTGAAATTGGTTCTGCCTTTGGTGATAACGACAGGATGAGTGCCATGGTGGCCAGCAAAATTGACGCAGACCTTCTGATTATCCTTACCGATATCCCCGGGGTTTATACTGCCGACCCGAAAAAAGACCCAAAGGCGACTCTGCTCGGAGAAATAGAGATGCTCGACGAACAGATTTTCTCCTACGCGGGGGGGGCTGGGAGCACCTTCTCGACAGGGGGAATGAAAACAAAACTGCTTGCGGCAAAGATTGCCGCAGTAGGTGGATGCGGATCCATTATTGCCAGTGGATATGAGAAGAATTCACTGGTACGACTTTTGGAAGGGGAACCTTTGGGTAGCTATATCCATCCTTTACAAAGGATCAGCCAGAGGGCACGTTGGATTTTGAATAATTCCCACCTAGGCTCGGTGACGGTGGATGATGGGGCAAAAAAAGCTTTGTATGACCACAAAAGCCTGTTGCCCAAAGGTATTGTCAAGGTGAGCGGGGTCTTTGGACAGGGAGATGTCATTCAGGTCTGTTCTGAGGACGGTAAACCTTTCGCCAAAGCGGTACCTTATTATAACAGCACCGATATTGCTCTGCTTGCAGGCCATAAGAGCAAAGATATCGAAGAAATCCTTGGTTCGGGGAAAAAGGACGTAATCTTTCGTCCGGAGGATTTGGTGTTTTTGGACAATGTTGAATAATTATAGGATTTACCGCAGGAGACAGGACCTTGGGACACGGATCAATCAGTTGCATTGTACTGAGCAACTTGCTGTAGGTATTCTCGATACGGGAAATCTCCAGCAATTGAAGGAAACCTTGGATTGGTTTCTCGCAGAGATCAACTGTAGCCTGCACGTGGTTACCCAAGAGGATCGCATCGATGTCGTTGCAATGCAGGAAGCCTACCGAGAGGTTACCTTTTTGGTTTTCTCAACGATGACCTTTGCAGGTGAACGCATTAATGCCGTGGCAAATGAATGTCACACCAATTATTTTTTGATTGTCAGGAGCGACCAGATTCTCATCCGGTTTGATGGTAACAAATTGCTATCCCTCATGGGGAAAAGTGACCATCCGGCAGCCCTTGCTGCGGTAATTGCCAATGGGAAATGTGAAGTCGTGCCTTGTGTCAGGGCCCCCTTTATGGAGGGGAAGAAAATTGAACCGCGTTCCTATTTTCCCAATATGGAGGATGATTCTACCCTCGACACCTTGTTTCCTGTCATGTGTATCGGCTTCTATGACCGCGCATTGTTTCAGCGGATGCGTGGTTTCGATGAGCAGATCCATAGTGAATACTGGCAAGCCTTGGACTGGGGAATCCGGTGTTACCTCTATGGGTATACCATTCAGGTAACCCAGGCCCTCATGGTTCAGTTTCCCCAGAGGGATTCGGTAATCGAGGATAGGACCGAAGCGGATGGTTACCTGCGCTGTTACACCAAAGCTTTATCCGTCAGCCAGATCAATGGGAAAAACATGGCTCGAAAATACAAAGGTTTCGTAGATAAGGAAGTATTCAGGGAAGATGTGAAGAAACGGATGATCTGGTTGCAGAAAACAGATTTCCCGACGCTTTGTGAAAAATGGGAATACCCTTTGAAGGAGAAACCGTGAGAAAAGGGCTGATCGTTCTGCTTCTCCTCGGTTTTCTCTTTCCCCAAGGATTGCTCTTTGCCGTGGAAAACCCTTATGACTATCCTGTTTCAACCGTAATCATTGATGCAGGCCATGGCGGGTATGATCCCGGGACCTCCTCGGCCTGGGTTTTTGCTGGGGGAACGATATTCGAACGGGATATCAGTCTCGATATAGCCAAGCGGGTGTATGCCCTTCTTTCGGTAATCCGTCCGGATTTACAGCTTGTCATGACTCGTTCTGACGATACCTTTGTCAGTCTGGAGGACCGGAGTCGCATTGCTTACACCACTGAATTGCCATTGAAAACCAGTGCGTTATTCGTATCCATCCATGTTAACAGTGCAGAGAACAATGAGGCCAGGGGATTTGAGGTATTGACCAAAAAACAAGGGAAGTCAGTGACTTTACTCAATAGTGAGACACCCACTGGCAATATAGTACTCTATTCCCCTTTTACTTCAGTGCAACTCAATCGCTTTTTGAATAACAGGAACCTTGTCATCGCCAAGACGTTTGAACAAGTATTGGCACAGAAACTGGAAAGTTCCAAGGACCGGGGAGTCAAGGAGCAAGACCTATATGTTCTCAATGCCTCCCGGATGCCTGGGGTTTTGGTCGAAGTAGGGTTTCTGTCCAATGAACAGGAAGCGCAAAACCTTGTTTCCCCGCAGTGGAGACATTCTGTGGCAGAAGCAATTGTCCAAGCTATTATACAATGTCTCTGAGAGGATGGCTGGTATGGATAATTTTGATGTCAAGAAAACCTATGCCTCGGTGTACGGGGCAAAAGAGCAACCTTCTTTGGTGACAGTGCCCCCGCTTCCTTATTTTATTGTCGATGGACAAGGTGAGCCCGCAGGAAAAGAGTACGCCCAATCTGTAGAAATCCTCTATGGTTTGAGTTTTACGCTCAAGATGGCATACAAGAGTGAATCCTGGTACAAACCCTTTGTCGTAGCACCCCTTGAAGGGGTATGGTATGCCTGTCAGGAGGAAGCCCGTTCGCTCTGGAGATGGTCGAGCATGATATGCCAACCTGATTTCGTGACCAGTGATATTTTCTCGCAGGTACAGGTGTTATGCCGGTCCAGGAAAAAGATTCCCACGGAGCTTTCCAGATTCTCCATTGTTGAGGATGGTTTATGCGTGACGATGCTGCATAGAGGTCCCTATAGCGAGGAGAAGCGTTCTTTTGATGCAATGGAATCTTTCTGCCTGGAGAACCATGTCGTGAGAAACGGTGATATGCACCGCGAAATCTACCTTTCTGATCCAAGAAAAACAGCCCCGGAAAAACTAAAGACTATCCTTCGGTACTCCGTTTCAAGGATATAAAGGAAACATTCCACAATTACCTCCTGGTTTCTGTATAAAAATAGAAGGTCTTTCCCCTGGCTTTGTAGGTCGTTTTCCTGTCATTACGGATGACGAACAATAGTAATAATTTTCCAGTAAAACAGTAGGAATATTTTAAAGCCATTACCTATAAGTAGATGGAAGTGTTTTCATGTTTTTTTGTTTTTAGTAATTACCAAAAGTATTTCTTGACAGGCAGAGATTGGTAGTTTATATTTGTTGCATGCAACAAATTTGCAGAATCCTTTCGCTATGCTCCTAAAGGAGGAGAAAATGAAGAAAATCGTTCTATTGGCTCTTGTTTCCCTGCTTGTTCTCCCAATGTTCGCAGCCGGCACACAGGAAACCTCCAAGGCTTACCCTGCTCGGAATGTGAAAGTCATTATTCCCTGGTCTGTAGGCGGTATGACTGATGTGTTGACAAGACCTATTGCAAGCTACCTTGAGAAGAGCTTTGGCGTTCCCTTCGTAGTTGAGAATAAGCCAGGCGGTGGCGGAGTCGTTGGTTCCTTGGAAATTGAAAATTCAAAGAACGATGGCTACACCATTGGAACAACCTCAATGTCAACCGTATCGGCAAAGTATGTTTCACCCATGTACCCCGATATCCACAATGTGGAATTGATCAGCCAGGTTATTACCATTCCTGCAACGGTAACGGTCAATGCAGACAGTCCCTTCAAGACCCTTGCAGACTTGCTCGCCTATGCAAAGGCAAACCCCGGGAAACTGAAGAATTCGAATTCAGGAACCGGCGCCAGTGCACATATCTATGCTGCTTATTTCGAGGCTGCCGCAGGTATCAAGATGAACCACATCCCGTATCCTGCCTACGCTGAAGCAATTACCGCTTTGCTTGGCAATCATGTTGACTTGACGAACATTCCCCTTCCTGATGTTGCTGCCCATGTTGATGCAGGCGAGTTGAGATTGCTTGCAATCGCATCGGCTGAACGTCACCCTTCCTATCCTGATGTACCAACCCTCAGGGAACTGGGACTTGATGTAGTTATGGGGAACTATTCTGGTTTTGTTGCCCCGAAGGGAACTGACCCTGCCATCATCAAAACCCTTGACGAGGCTATCGCAAAGAGTATGCAGGATCCTACCATCCGCAAATTCCTGGTCGATGCAGGATACCAGCCCGTATATCTCAATTCAGAACAATTCGCACAGGTCATCAAGGATGCTGAGCACCAGCTTGACTATCTGGTAAATGAACTCGGGGTAGAGTTTATCGACGACTGATACACTGTTTTGATTACGAGTGATGTCCCTCTCCTTTTTGGAGGGGAGGGCATCCTTCCTTACTTGCTTGGATGCTCACAATCTGGAGATTGAAATGACAAAAAGAAAATCCGATATTATTGCAGGAGCCACTCTCTTCGCCTTCTCTGGTCTCCTCTATATTGGCGCTGGTTTTATGCCTACACGCAGTGAAGGCTCAAGAATACTCAACACCGGCTTTTACCCACGAATGCTCGCAATCATTCTTGCATTCCTATCAATAATCATGGTCATTGAAACCATGCAGAAATTCAAAAAAGAAGGCGATACGGAGGCCGAAGTCTATTGGAAGAATTCCACATCCTTTTTTTTCTTCGCAACGACCCTCATCCTCTTGACCCTGTTTCCCTTTGTTATGAAAATTCTGGGATTTGCCCTAACGAGTTTCCTTTTCATTGCTTCAATGGTTTGGCTGCTCTCTGAGAAGAAAAACCGGCATCCACTGAAAATTGTCTTGGTATCAGTGGTTATTGCCTGTATCGTGTATGTAGTTTTCAAAATCATATTAGCAATCCCGTTTCCTACGGGAATCCTGCTTTGATAAAAATGAAGGGTTAGAATCATGGATATATTCTCTTTAGACCTGTATCTCTCAGGACTCCACTTCTTTGCAAATCCGATGATGTTTGTTTCATCGTTTCTGGGAGTCCTTGTCGGCATCATTTTCGGAGCCCTCCCGGGTTTGACCGCCACGATGACGATTGCGGTTTTCATACCCTTTACCTTTGGTCTTGCCCCGACCATTTCGTTCGCTTTCCTTTTGGGACTCTATACCGGTGCGGTATACGGAGGGTCGATCTCGGCAATCCTGATCAATATCCCAGGGACTCCCTCAGCTATTGCAACGTGTCTTGACGGCTATCCGCTTAGCCAGCAGGGAAGGGCAGGGGAAGCTATCGGTGTGTCGACTATCAGTTCTGCAGTCGGCGGTTTCATCAGTGTTATCGTTTTGGTCTTTGCAGCCCCGCTCATCGCAGGTTTTGCCTTGAAGTTCAGCGCAGAGGAATATGTCGGGATTACCCTCATTGGTCTGAGTATCATCGCCATCATCTCCCCTGGATCAACGGTAAAAGGTTTGATCAGTGGGGTCTTGGGCTTGATAGTCGGCATTGTCGGGCTCGACCCGATTACCAGTTATCCTCGGTTTATCATGAACCAGGCTGAACTGATCGATGGTATCAACGCAATACCGGTGATGATCGGTATGTATGGCTTGTCCGAAATGCTCATCCAGATTTCGGATGTCCAGTATAACGTGATTGTAAAACAGGCTCTGAACAAACTGATTCCTCCTTTCAAAGAATTGAAACGGATAACAGGAACCGTAATCCGTTCTTCCTTCATCGGAGTACTCATCGGGGCTCTCCCTGCAGCCGGTGGTTCAATTGCCTCTTTGGTTGCCTATGGACAGGAAAAACGCCTTGGGAAACGGAAAGAGTTATTGGGAACCGGTATAATTGAAGGTATCGCCGCGCCGGAAGCAGCAAACAATGCAAGCACCGGTGGAGCTCTTATTCCCATGCTTACCTTGGGAATTCCTGGGGATGCAATGACAGCGGTACTCATGGGTGGTCTGATCATCCAGGGTCTGCGACCGGGTCCTCTTTTGTTCCAACAGCAGATGCCGTTTGTTTCCTCGATATTCCTCAGCCTGCTTCTTTCCGTAGTGTTTATGTTGATCCTTGGACTGCTGGGCGCACGGGCCTTTGCAAAATTGATCAGTTTCCCCAAGAAATTTTTGATACCTGCCATTTTGCTTTTCAGTTTGGTTGGTTCCTATGCCATCAGCAACTCTGTTTTCGATATCTGGGTTCTTATAATCAGCGGTATCATTGGGTTTGTCTTGCGTAAGCTATCCTTCCCGATTGCTCCAATCGTGCTGGGTATGATTCTGGGACCGCTTTTTGAAAGTAACTTCAGGAGGGCTCTCATGCTTTCTGAGGGGAATTGGGCTACGTTTATCCAAAGGCCCATCAGCCTTTTCTTCTTGGTTGTGGTTATCCTTGTCCTTGCAGGACCAGTGTTATTGGTTCAGGTAAAGAAATTAGGGAAAAAGCACCAGTAAGGAATCGTACCAGTCAGGAAACGGACTGGACGAAAGCCAATTTTACAAGAAACTCAAGCTGGCCGTAAGCAAGGCCAACTTGAGGGAGGCAGAAGGATTTCTTATACTCTAAAGAGTCTTTTCAGAAGGCTTGCGTGGCGTTAACGGTTTGCTTTTTTTTACACTTTCCGTTCGCTGACACTATCAGAGGGTTGGGTTTTCTTTGGTATCTACGGGAGAAAGCCCTGCTTTATGCCGATAATGATTTTTACGGAAGGGACCGGAAAACACGGTCGCCACTTTTTCTCCTCCTCGTTTGGGGAATCGAAATGTTGCTTATTGCAAGTATTGGTCCTCATGTTCTAGACTAATGCAGATAAGAAGCAGGTTGGCGGCCTAGTGTTTCCAAAGCAAAAAAAATGAAATGGAATGTACAATGACAAAAAGAACAACTGTATATGATATTGCCCATGAACTTGGAATTTCACCCAGTACTGTATCCAGGGTGCTGAACAACTCTTCTCTTATTAGTGATGAGAAACGGGAGTTGATCATATCCACTGCTGAGAGGATGGGGTATTGCAAGCGCTCTATCAAGCGTCAGAAAAACCGTACCATTGTGACTATCAGGTTGTTCCTGCCTCCTGCCAAATACAGTTATATTCATTTGTTCTATGATGTTGCCGAATTGATCGAGGGTATTCAGAAAGGATTCGATAATACTAAGGTCAATATAATCATCAGCGTCAATGATGGGGATCTTACCCTGTTTGATTCTAAAAAACTTGGGGATATCGATGGTTGTATTTTTGCTTTTACGATGCCATCAGCACCTCTTGAGACAATGCTTGAGGAAAGGGAAATACCTTTTGTCCTGCTGAACCGTGAAGATCCTGAAAACAACTATGTGATGGTCGATAGCATCGGGGGGATGCAAAAGCTCGTAAAGGCAATGTGGAACAAGTATGGGGATGCCCTTCATCCTTGTTTCATTGGTTTCTCTCCTCTGTCAGCCGTTTCCAAACGGAGAGAAGAGGGTGTGCGAACAGGATGCCTTTCCTATTCCATTCCCTTTTGTGATGAAGATGTCTTCAATATCGATTCAATCGGTGAGTTGAAAGAAAAAGTATTGCCCATCATCCTTGAGCGTGGCTACAATGCCGTATTTTGTTTTAATGACTTGTTGGCAGTCTCTTTGTATCAGTCGGCCCTCAATCTCTCCCTGGCTATTCCCGAATCCTTTTCCCTTTCAGGATTCGACAATTCACCGATGCTTGATCTTTTGGATAAAAGAATCAATACCATCGAATTCTCTTTGCGAAAACTGGGTGTTGAGGCTGGTCTCTGGCTGCAAGGTAAAATTATTGAGCGAATTGAACTGCCCCTACAGAAAAACCTTGAGGGTACGTATATTCCTGGAGGGACAATTTGAATGATTGAGAAAGTCGGAACGGTTACTTTCGAAGGCATCTCTATACCTGTTTTCTTTTCCCATGTCCTGATAATTGGGTCTGGGGCTGCCTCTCTATCGTGTGCTTTGCACCTGAAAAGAATGGGCTGTGACGACATTACCATCGTAACCGATAATTCTTTGGGGGGGACCTCCCGCAACACGGGGTCAGACAAGCAGACCTATTACCGGCTCAATGATTCCGGACAGGTTCCCGACTCCCCCTATGCAATGGCAGAGTCCTACCTTGAAGGTGGGGCCATGCATGGGGATATTGCCTTTGTTGAAGCCCAGGGGTCTACACAGGCTTTCTATAACCTTGTTTCTTTGGGGGTCCCGTTTCCCCATAATCGGTATGGTGGGTATACTGGCTACAAGACCGACCACGATCCCAGCAATAGGGGCATTTCTTTAGGTCCGTACACCTCCAGGGTCATGATGGAGAAATTCCAATCGGAAATTTCCCGTCTGGATATCTGTGAATTGGATCACCAGGATGCCGTTCAATTGTTGATGGCAGCAGATGATCGTATTGCAGGGGCCCTCTTTGTTGATAAACAAGGTACTTTATCAGAAAACCTTGGGTTCTCTATCATCCTCAGTGACCACGTGGTTTTGGGTACGGGCGGCCCTGCAGGTTTGTATGCTGCGTCAGTCTACCCAAAAGTCCATACAGGCAGTATCGGGCTCGCACTCGAGGTTGGCGCTGAGGCTGTGAACCTTACCGAGTCACAGTTTGGCCTTGCTTCTACCAAGGTCCGCTGGAATCTGTCAGGCAGTTACCAACAGGTTTTGCCACGCTATTTCAGTACCGATGCCCAAGGTGGGGATGAGCAGGATTTCCTTGTCCCTTATTTTAATGATTGGAAGGAATTGACTCGCGCAGTGTTTCTCAAGGGATATCAATGGCCCTTCGATGCAGCCAAGATCCCTGACAATGGTTCTTCTTTGATCGATCTGCTCGTGTACCAGGAAACCCAGGTAAAGAAACGGCGGGTATTTGTCGATTACCGTAACAACCTTAACGGCAAGGCTGGTTGGGGTGTTTTCTCAAAGCAGGTTGTCGATGAGGTTGCCTTGCACTATCTGGATAATTCAAGGGCTTGGGCCGAGACTCCCTTAAAGCGATTGCAATTACTCAATCCGGAAGCCTATACGATGTATCTGGACAAAGGGGTAGACCTCTCTCTCGTTCCCTTGGAAATTGATTTGTGCGCCCAACATAACAACGGTGGGCTCAGCGCTGATATCTGGTGGGAATCTACCAATATCAAGCGGTTGTACCCAATCGGGGAAGTAAACGGAAGCCATGGCGTGAGCCGGCCTGGCGGAAGTGCACTCAATGCAGGGCAGGTTGGTGCCAAACGGGCAGCTACCAGGATTGTCGGCTACGGAGAAAACGATTCCCTCGATATTGATAGTGCAATAGTAGCGACGTCTTCCCAGGTGAAAAACGTTGTGGTTCTTGCCCATAGGTGGGTACGCCAGAATGCCTTGGACCATTTTTCGGTTCCCGCTGCAAAAGAAGTGTTGTCGGGTATACGAAGCGAGATGCAACTGAGGATGTCTGAATGTGCAGGTCCTGTAAGGAGGGCCAAAGCCGTTGAGCTCGCTTGCCTAAAAGCTAGGCAGCAACGCATGCATGCCCTGGAAAACCTTTCGGTTCCCCCGGTGTTACTCACTGTAGCCCTGCAGCTACGGCATATGCTCATCTCCCAAGATTGGTATCTTTCTGCAATAAAAGGATATCTTGCTAATGGAGGGGGAAGCAGGGGGTCCTATCTTGTGTTTGATGAAGCTGGAGATTCTGCGCACCCTTTGCTGCCTGCATACAGGATAAAGCAAGAACTTTTGGCCATGCGGTCAAAAATCCAGGTATTGTCATTGGATGCAAAAGGGCAGATTGTCCAGCGGTATGCTTCTGCCAGACCGATTCCCAAAACGGAATTCTGGTTCGAGCAGGTATGGGCAGAATTTCGGAACGGAGCATTTTTGCTTCCCCTCGACGATGCGGGGAAGGCCAAAGAGCAATAGTACTGAAAAAAGGAATAAGCCTTGCCTTCAGGCCTGGCATAAAAGAAAACCGGAGCAACGCACCTACGTTCTCCGGTTTTTAGCTTTCAAGGGGTTACTGGTTGGCCATAGCCTCTTCTTCCTTGGCTTTTCTTCTTTGTGCTACCAATAAGTCCATCTTGAGTTTTTTCAAACGGGAAGACAGGCTTACCTTGTAGATATGTGGATTGATCTGCCTCAGATAGCTTTTATGGAAGGAGTCCAAGCCTTTTTGGGCATTTTCCCTGATTTCGGTCAAAGGTGGTTTTTCCCCGATTCTTTTCCCGTTTTCCATTCGCTTGATTAGCAATGGTACACAGGTAGCAAAGTTCTCCTTATGCATCTCAAAGAAATCAGCTTCGGCAAACGGGTGGTAGAAAGTATAGTTCTTGCCGGTTACCACTTGTTCGCTGTCCAGGGTAATGAGATCGGCCAGGGCCCCGCCATCTTTGTCAAAGAATCTCCAAACCTGTTTGATGCCAGGGTTGGTGGTCTTTTCAAAGCTATTGGAAATCTTCATGGTCGGGATGATTGTCCCATCCTTTCCCTCTTTTGCAGCGAGCTTATACACGCCGTTGAGTGAGGATTGGGCACCTCCGGTAACCAAATGGGTTCCGATGCCCCAGCTGTCGATTGGTACCTCATCATGGATCAAAGTCTGTACAATTTCCTCGGTAAGGTCGTTTGATACACAAATGGAAGCGTCAGTTAGCCCTGCATCGTCAAGTTTCTTGCGGATTACCCTTGGCAGATAGGAAAGGTCCCCGCTATCAATCCTGACACCGATTTTCTTCCCTAGCTTTTTTTGTTCAAGACCGACAATGATGGCATTGTCGATACCGGAGCCGAGTGTATCATAGGTATCGATGAGCAGTACCGCATTGTCCGGATAGAGGCGTGCAAAGGACCGGAAAGATTCCAGCTCGCTACCGTAGGCCATTATCCAGGAGTGAGCCATGGTCCCTGAAACCGGAATTCCATAGGTTTTTCCTGCAAGGGTGTTGCTTGTTACTACCGAACCGCCAATGAAAGAGGCCCTGGAGGCACTCAGTGCCCCATCTTCCCCCTGTGCCCTGCGAAGACCGAATTCCATGAGAAGCCCACGGTTGGCAGCTAAGGCCATACGTGAGGCTTTCGTGGCGATTAGGCTTTGGAAATTAAGGTTATTAAGGAGTAGTCCCTCGATGAGCTGGGCCTCAATCAGGGTTGTATGGACCCTGACCAAGGGTTCGCCAGGGAAAACTACCGAACCTTCCTCGATTGCGTATATTTCGCCGGCGAAGTGATATCCCGCCAGGTATTCGAGGAAGTCGTCGGTAAACTGGTTGAGTCCTTTGAGGTACTCAAGGTCTTCTTTACTGAAAGAAAAAGATTCAAGTTTGTCTATCAGTTCGTTCAACCCTGCAAAAATGGTATAGCCACCTTCAAACGGATTTGTTCGGTAAAACATGTCGAAAACCACTTGGGGATTCAAATTGTTCGAGAAATATCCCTGCATCATGGTCAATTCATAGAAATCCGTGGTCAGTGCACTGATATGCATCGAATTCTCCTTATTTTCTTGCAGGAATAACAGTAAACCCTGTAAGTGGTACTAAAGCTTCCGGCATGCTGATGGAACCATCGGCATTCTGGTAGTTTTCCAAAACTGCAACCATTGCCCGGCTGAGTGCCATTGCAGTTCCATTGAGCATATGTACGAATTGCAGTTTCCCTTCGCTATCGCGATAGCGGATCTGCAGGCTTCTTGCCTGGTAGTCGGTACAGTTGCTTGTTGAGGTTACTTCACCATATTCGCCTTGATCGCCACGACCTGGCATCCAGGCTTCGATATCGAATTTTCGGTAGGCAGGGGCTCCCAGGTCACCGGTGCAGGTATCGACGATACGGTAAGCAAGGCCAAGTCCGCTGAAAATCTCTTCTTCGATGGCAAGCAGCTGTTCATGGTAGGAATCGGAATCCTCAGGGAGGCAGTAGATGAACATTTCCAGTTTTGAAAATTGATGGACCCTGTACAGACCCTTTGAATACTGTCCGGCCCCACCAGCTTCCCTTCTGAAACAATGGGAAAGTCCGGTCATTTTGATAGGCAATTGTGATTGGTCGAGAATCTGGTTGGCATAATATCCACCGAGGGTAATTTCTGCAGTCCCTACCAGGCAGGTACCTGTTCCTTCCACTGTATAGATGTTGCTTTCTGCACCGCGGGGATTGAAGCCGATTCCGTTGAGAATTTCTTCTTTTGCAATATCGGGGGTGATGAATGGGGTGAAGCCGTGTTTCATCACGATGTCCATGGCATATCGCTCAAGGGCCATCTGTAGGATTACCGCTTGGTTCTTCAAGTAGTAGAATTTAGGACCCGATACGCGTGTGGCTGTATCAAAATCAATGAGGTCAAGGCTTTCCCCGAGTTGGACATGGTCCAAAGGCTTGAAATCGAATTTGGGAGGTTCACCAACGAATTTGATAGCAGTGTTATCTTTGTCTTCCTTACCTACGGGAGCCTTCGGGTTGTAGTAGTTGGGGATGGTCTTTGCCTTTTCCTGATAGTCTTTCTCAATCTCGTTGAGTTCAGCTTCCATGGCGGCAATGGCTTCCTTGATTTGTTTCCCTTCTGCTATCAAAGCCTGGCGGGTCTCATTGTCGAGCTTGGTTTTCATTTTCTGGGCATTCTCATTGCGTTTTGCCCGGAAGGCTTCGCTTTCCTGCATCAATGCAGAGCGTTTGTCCTGAAGCTCAATGATTTCATCAATATTGACATGCATGTTACGGTCGCTGATATTCTTTGCGATTTCGTCATGTCTGGTTTTCAATTCTTTCAAGTCTATCATGATTTATCCTCGTTGATATGAAATGCGTTGGTATTGGTATTATTTTTGTTTTGCCAGTTCTTCGAGTTGCCGTGATTTCTCGGCTGAGGCGCTCACAGCTGACATAACGGTTGCATCGAAATTCCCCTGGGCGAGGGCTTTCATTCCCTTGATCGTGGTTCCCCCTGCCGAGCAGACCATGGTAGCAAGTTCTACAGCACCCTTTCCTGTTTCCTTTTGTAGGGTTGCGGCACTGATGCAGGTATCACGGGCAATAGCCAGGGCAGTTGGGTAGGGAATGCCTTCTTCCACTCCTCCCATTGCCAAGGCATGGAAGAATTCGAAGACATAGGCGATTGCAGAACCGCTAATGCCGATAAAAGCCGCAAACTGGCTTTCTGGAAGGGCAAAGGCAGAACCGAAGGACGTTGCAATTTCCATCGCCGTATCGGTAAGTTCCTTATCTGCATTTTCACAGGAGGCAACTGCAGTAACTGCTTTTTTTGCCTTTGCAGCAATGTTGGGCATGAATCGAACTACATTGCCTGTTCCCAGTTTTTCACAGAGCACCGAAAGGGGAACCCCCGCCGCAATACTGATCCAATATTTTGAAGGGGCGTTGTTTTCCGAAAAAATCTGGTAGAGAGAGGGAAGGATCTGTGGTTTGACTGCCAAAATGATATATTGGCAGTTTCTGATCATTTCTGTTATTGACGGTGAAGCGATGCAACCAAGCTCAATGGCAAGACCCGTAGCCAGGTCGTCGTTGCTGTCATATAGGGTAATTGACCAATCTTTGTTGGTGCTGAGGGCCGTTGCAATCGCACCACCCATGTTTCCGCATCCGATAATACCAATTTTTTTCACTTTGTTTCCCCCCAGGAAAGTCTATGGAGTTTTCCCTCTCGTTGCAATGAGGGAAACTGCTTCTGGCGCATATATTCATAGGCGGCAATGGCCACGCTGTTGGAAAGATTCAGGCTTCGGGCTTCCTCGATCATAGGGATCCTGACACAGGCATCGGGATGCGAGACCAGTATGTGTTCGTCAATCCCTGCACTTTCTTTCCCGAATACCAGATACGTATCATCACTGTAGGAAATATCGGTATAGTCGCAATGGGCTTTGGTTGTAAAGAAGTAGAGGTTGTCCTTGCCATGGATTTCCATAAAGGCTGCTACGCTTTCATACTCGGTTATGGTAACAAGGTGCCAGTAATCGAGGCCGGCACGTTTGAGATGTTTTTCGTCAAGGCTATAGCCTAGGGGATGAACCAGGTGCAATCTTGCATTGATTGCAGCACAGGTCCTGGCAATGTTGCCGGTATTCTGTGGGATCTCGGGTTCAAACAATACAATATTCAGTGCCATCGGTTGCTCCTTCACTCTGTGCCAAATCTACCACTTGTGGCAAATCAACACAAGGCATCGAAAAGCATGACTGACAGCAATTACTTGTCCGTATGCTATCTGGAGTAGGTTTACCCATGTTTTTCCCAGCAAAGGATTCTTTCTTTCTTTTTTCTCTTCCTTTGTTTGGTATTGGGAAGAGAGCCAACCAAATGCATTCAGAAATGTGCCTCTCAGGTGTCCTGAAAAAGGTTGTCTTTTTGCAAAGAAATTAATTTCTGGTCAGATAAAGAAAAAAAAGTTTACAGATTGGGAAATACAGCATATATATAGATATTGAAATTAATTTAAAAGATAGAAATTAATTTCAAGATGGGGGATGGTATGGGTATTTTAGATAATACAAAATTCATTTTCATGGTTTGTGAATTATTTTATCAACAGGGATATAGTCAAAAGGAAATCGCTGCAGAACTAAAAATTTCAAGGCCACAGGTTTCTCGGATAATTGCAACGGCAATAGAGCGAAACCTTGTTACAATTCAGATTAATTACCCAAATGAAGAAGAAAACCTATACCAACGCATTTTACGTGAAGAATTCGGGATTGGGGAAGTCTATGTCTATGATACGGGCAACCTTTCTGGTGGTGAAGCAACAAGGAAACTTGCAGAAGTTTCGAAAGGGTTGTTTCCCATCTGCGTAAAAGATAATGAGCGATGTGGGGTTATGGCAGGAAGGACAATCAGTTGTTTGGCCTCTGCGATAGAGAAAAGTAAAAATAGGGGATTGTCATTTGTTCCACTTTGCGGAGGGACTGCAGGGAATGGCTCTGATTGGTATGCAAATTCAATTGCACAGAGTTTCGCGAAGAAAACAAATGGAACCTATTTTATTCTGAACGCCCCCCAATATCTCAACAATTGTGAAGTCAAGAAATTGTTGCTGAATGAGCCGAGTATCAAGGAAATCCTTGACCTAGGAAAGTCCTGTGATTCTGTATTGATGGGAGTTGGAAATCTTGAAGTCAGTTCAACAGGGGTACAAGCCGGAAATCTTTCAGTTCAAGATATCCAGTCTCTCAAGTCACAAGGGGCGGTAGCGAATATCTGCTCTTCGTACATAAATAAAGACGGAAAGATACTAGATAGCGAAATCAGCGATAGAATCATCGGTCAGACAATCCTTGATGTCAAAAATGCCAGAAAAGTTTGTGTGGCTCGGGGACTTTCAAAAGTCGAAGCGATAAAGGCCGTTCTTATAGGTGGTTACTTGGATGTATTGATAACATCTTTGGATACAGCAAAAAAAATAGTCGAAAACAAAAGAGAGGGAATCAAATGAAAAAGAGAACTTATTTGGTCGTGGGGTTAGTTCTGTCGATGGTATTTGCGATGCTCCTTATGGGCTGTGGCAAGAAAACCGAAAGCGTTCAACAGGAGAAATCTATAGAGGTAGCGATCTGCACGCCGTATTTGTCATCTGTAACAACAAAACAAATGGTTGAGCTCATGCAGTCGAAGTTAGGTGCTATGGGGTACAAGGTGTCTGTATATGATTCTGCAAATGATACCAGCAAATTGGCGTCTGACATTGAGACATGCGTCGTTTCGAAGGTTGATGCTATTGTAATTGTCAGTGTCGACCCCAGCCTGTGCAAGTCCCAGATTCAGGAAGCTTCTGATGCGGGTATTTCGGTATTTGGTTGTGACTCGGGTTATTTTGATGCTATGCAGATGAATGCGACCAGTGACAACTACCAAATGGGAACCATGATGAGCAAATATCTTTTCGAGAAAATTGGAAAACAAGGGAATATTGTTCACCTCACCCATCGCCCCCATCCCGGTGTAGTGAAGAGAACGTTGGCCATGGAAGATGTTTTGAAAGAGTATCCTCAGATCAAACTGCTAAGCGAACATCATATAGATGTTCCGAATCAAATCAACAATTCCAAGGAAATCGTAGAGAATTTACTTACTGCTTACCCCCAGAAAGGATCAATTGATGCAATTTTATGTGCATGGGATGAACCTGCGATTGGTGCTACCCAGGCTCTTCAAGAAGCTGGCCGTGATGAAATCTTAGTCGTAGGTGTAGATGGAAACGAACAGGCAGTGAAACTGATCAATGAAGGTACAAACCTCGTTGCTACCTTGGGTCAGGATTTTGATGGGATGGCTTCTATGGTTGCCTCTGAAATTGTCAAAGTCGTGAAAGGGGAGTCCACGGAAAAGGGTGAAAAATATGTTCCTGCACTCTTAATCGAGAAATAGCATTGTATGACTTCAATCCTTGCCGGAACTATCGGCAAGGATGTTTACCAGAGTGGCTTGCCGTTAAAGCAGATTGTTGTTTGTGAGTAGTTTATTCTTGCCCTACAAATCTTTGGGGTCTATGGGAAAATAATGATATTAGAGACAAAAAACCTAACTAAAAGATTCGGGAGTATGTATGCCTTGCAGCATATCGATTTCTCCCTGGAAAAAGGTGAAATACATGGATTGGTCGGGGAGAATGGCGCCGGGAAGTCTACCCTTATCAAGATAATTACCGGTGTTTATCATCCTAGCGAGGGAGAAATCATTTTTGATGGAAGGAAAGTTGAGATCACGAGGCCATCGGAAGGTAGAAAACTGGGAATAAATGTCATCCATCAGGACCGGAATCTTGTTCCGTCTTTCAATGGGATTGAGAATATATTTTTGGGGCTACCATCCGAAAAAAAGCATTTTTGTACGGTCGATTTCAAGGCTATGAGGGAACGGGTTGCTGCTGTCATGGCAGAATATGAAATTGATGTTCCCTTGGATAAGATGGCTAGTGAACTGACCCCACCGCAGAAAACCTTGCTTGAAATTGTGCGTTCAATGATGACAGAGTGCAAGCTTCTGATACTCGATGAACCTACTGCCTCCCTGACTGATAAAGAGTCGGAAGTACTTTTCAAAATCATTAGAAAGGTGAACGCAAAGGGAACAGCAATTTTATATATTTCCCACCGCTTGGATGAAATCTTTGCTTTGACAGATAGGATTACGGTTTTCAAGAACGGAGAACTGGTGGAGACGGTCAGAACAAAGGAAATCAATCAAGATGGGCTGGTCGGGTTGATGACAGATAACTGGGTAAGTGAACAAAAGGAAACCATTGCTACAGCTTTTAGCGAGATCGCCTATTCTGTCGAACATGTATCAACCACCGATTTGGTGGTTAAAGATGCTACGTTTTCAGTTCGAAAAGGGGAAATTCTCGGAATATTTGGTCTTGGGGGAAGTGGAAGGACTGAGCTATTGGAAGCACTGTATGGTTATAAGTCAATCAAGGAAGGGATTGTTCGTCTGAATGGTAAGCAATTAGGTACCATGACACCGGCATTCTCCATCAAACAGGGAATCGTCTTGATAAACGAAGACCGCCGGGGCTGTTCCCTTGTTGAGAGCAGAAGCGTGAAAGACAATATCGTCCTTTCGACTATTGCATCTTACTCCAAGAAAGGAAAATTTGATTCTAAATCGGAAAAGCAGGATGCAAGAGATAAGATTGCTGAGTTGAAAATAAAAACCACAGGAATTAACCAACCAGTATGGGAATTATCTGGAGGAAATCAGCAAAAGGTTGTTTTCGCAAAGGCCCTGATGTCTCATCCACAGGTTTTCCTCTGTGATGAACCAACCCAGGCTGTTGATATCAAGACGAGATTCGAGATTCATGAACTACTGCGCCAAAGAGCCAGGGAAGGAAGTTCTGTAGTCTATGTAACATCAGATCTCAAGGAAATGCTCATGGTTGCCGATACAATAATCATAATGGCCAATGGAAGGACCTGGGAACAAATCCCAAATATAAGCGTTTCATCGGAGCAGATTCTTACATATTGCTACCAGCAAAGATAAGGCAGGAAAATACATGAAAAAAATAACAATGCGAACAAGTCTTGGAATCAAAGAATTCGTTCGTTCTTATGGTACGATATTGGCGCTGATTGCTATAATTATAGTGTTCGGCTCACTCAAGCCGGATACATTCTTTTCAAAGACGAATTTCTGGAATATAACCCGCCAGATGGCTATCTTGGCTGTGATCGCCTTAGGTACAACCCTCATTATGTGTGTCGAGGAATTTGACCTTTCCGTGGGTACTATTGCTTCTTTCAGCGGAGTATGCGCTGCTGTGCTGGCCATATCCGGTGTTCCCTTCTTCTGGGCTCTGGTTGTTTCTGTCATAGCAAGTGCAATCCTCGGATTCCTTAACGGATATATCGTGACCAAATTCAGGGTAATGTCATTCATCATTACCTTGGCAATGAGCCGTGTAATATATGGAATAACCTATTGGTTGTCCGGGGGTGCAATTATATTCAACGGTATCCCTGAGGCATTCAAGTTCATCGGAACAGCAAAAATTGGGCCAATACCATATCTGACTGTTTTGATGGTTATTGTCTCTGCACTTTTCTACTATGTCACTAAAAGTACTGCCTTTGGACGAAAGCTTTACGCAATAGGGGGCAACGAACGTGCTTCACAGGTGGCAGGGATACAGGTTAGTCTGAACAAAACCCTTGCCTTTACAATCAGTGGGGCTATGGCAGGCTTTGCCGGGGTTCTTCTGGCTTCACGTGTAGGAAGTGCAGCCCCAACAGCAGGGGATGCCTATTGCTTGAATGCGTATGCGACAATCTTTATAGGTAAAACACTGTTTAAGGAAGGAGTTCCAAATATTGTCGGTACTATTGTTGGAGTTGCAATTTTTACCGTCCTTGCAAATGGATTGACAATCATGCAGGTACCAACTTTTTTCCAAAACATACTTACCGGAGGAATTATTGTACTGGCGGTAGTTGCCCAAAAACTAGGAAGCAAGGACCATGCCTAAGATATATTCCGAGAGAACAAAGACCGTGGTTTCGAGTGGGAAAAAATTTATAATCGGTTATTTCTTAGCAGGTTATCCAGATGAAGAAGACTTTTTCAATGTGCTTGAAATTGTGGAAAAAAACGCAGTGGACATTTGTGAGATTGGTTTCCCGTCCAAGAATCCCTATGCAGACGGGCAGGTTATTGCAGATATCCATGCAAAGGTAGACTTTGATACTGCAATTGATATTGCCTATTGGAAAAGAATACGGGAATCTACTGGGAAACCTATATGGGTTATGGCTTATTATGAAGATTTCGTTGCCACGGGGATATATCGCTCCTTTGCCGAGGAAGGCGTTTTCGATGCCATGGTCATTCCCAATACGGATTTTGCAACCAGACGTGAGTTGCAAAAGGAAATGGCTCCTTTTGGTATTGATGTGGTAGGTTTTGCAAGTCCGGCAATGGCTGAGAATGAGCTTGCAAAGGTTCTTGAATCTTCATCATTGGTCTATGAACAACTGTATGTCGGGCAGACAGGTATTGCTCAATCAGATGAGATGTATCATCCGATGCTTGAATATACAAAGCAGTACCCCCAGGTAATCTGTTTTGCAGGTTTTGGCATAAACAGCTATGAGAAGGTCAATAAAGTCTTCCAGGATGGATTCCATGGTGCTGCAATCGGGACGGAATTGGTGAAACGGATTAATATATCCATGAATAGTCTGGAAAAATTCCTTAGGGAGTTGGAGAGGGCCCATTGATATGAAATTGATAGTCACATTTGATTTTGGAACTACTGCGGTGAAATGTGTTGTTTTGGATGAGAACCAATCTGTAGTTTTTTCTGCAAAACAGCAAATACATACTTTTCACGATGGCTTGTTTCATGAACAGGACCCTGATGAATGGTATAGGGCTTTTTGCGAACTAGCAAAATCGTTCTTCGAAACGGGATTTTTGCCGTCGGATATCCTGGGCCTGGTCTTTTCCGGTCAAATGCAGGATCTAATCTTTGTTGACAACGGTGGTAAGAGCTTGAGGAGAGCGATTCTCTATACTGATCAAAGGGGGGATGCCTATGTAGACCAGATTGCCCCTTCGCTTCAGAGTGTCACTTCGGTTGCCATGAACGGAAGTATCCCCTTGGCTAAAATGTTCTGGATGAAAGAAAACCAGAGTCTCCTTCTAAAAGGGACCCATAAAATTCTTTTCTCCTCAAAGGACTACATTATTACAAAACTTACGGGTGCTTTTTGTTCCGATGTAACGAGCCTTGCTACTACAGGGATGATGGATATACTACGTAAGACCTATATCAGGGAATTCTCGGATTTCGGGTTCAATCCAGATCTGCTCCCCAGGATATGTTACTCAGATGAAATAGTAGGGCACGTTACAGAAAGGGCACAAATCGAATCAGGATTTCTATCAGGTACCGATGTATATGCTGGTTCCGGGGATGCAGGGGCGACTACCTTGGCCAGTGGAATTCTCGAAGCCGGGGAAATAAATATCAACCTGGGAACCAGTGGTTGGGTTGCAAGTATCTCGGATGGGGTACGTACTGATGCTTTTAACCTTGTTGCCATCAACAGAGGCAAATATATCAATGTCATACCCGTTCTCAATGCAGGAAATGTGCATACTTGGGTTTCCGATTTCCTATTTCCAGGCAATCTTGAAAAATATGATATGGTGACCAGCCTGTTGGAAGAAAGCAGTGCTGGGGCCCATGGCCTTTTATTTCTTCCCTACCTGGTAGGGGAAAGGTTCCCTGTTTCCGATAACAAAATCAGGGGTTGTTTTATAGGGGCTTCCCCTGATACCGATAGGAGGGATTTTGCCCGAAGTGCTTTGGAAGGCGTTGCTTTTTCCATGAAACAAAGCCTTGAGGCATTAAAAATAACCCCCCGTAAAGTCTCGATGATTGGTGGGGGAGCTCAGGAATGCATCTGGAATCAGATTTTCTGTGAAATACTGGGTACAGAAGTCATTGCCTATGAGAAATCGGAATATCTTCCGAGTATGGCGATAGCCTCGTCAGTATTGCTCCATCTCGAGAAGATTTCTTCCTATAGTGAATTTGTTTTCGAAATGATTGATAAGACTCCCCATACTACCTTTGTTCCCAATCTGGACAATGTAGCATTCTATGCAAAAAGATATGAAACATTCAAAAAGATATATCCTACAGTCAAGGGACTTTTTTGAGACTGTCTTATTGGTTTCCATACAAAAGGAAGAATGTAGGGTGAGTTATTCCTGCAAAAGGTTTCTGTGCTGATCCTTTTTCTCGGTATAGGTATTTTACCTTGTATTGCATTTCCATTTGATTTAGACTGAATCCCAATATTGGGAGGGTGAAATGATGGAACTTTTGAAGGCTTTGTTGCTTGGAATCGTACAGGGTATTACCGAATGGCTTCCTATTAGTTCAACAGGGCACTTGCTCTTGCTTGACGAACTTATCCAATTGCAGATTAGCCCTGCCTGCAAGGAACTGTTTATGGTTATTATTCAGCTTGCTTCAATCCTTGCTGTCATCATCCTGTATTTCTCTACCCTCAACCCATTTTCTACAAAGAAAGGGCAACTGGAAAAGAAACAGACCTGGAATCTTTGGGGTAAAGTGTTGGTAGCAACCCTACCTGCCGGAGTCGCAGGGGTGCTGCTCAATGATTTTATGGATACCTACCTGTATATCTGGCCGGTAATCGTAGTGGCCCTTGCTTCCTATGGTCTTGTCTATATTCTTCTGGAAAAGAAGGGAAGGGGAACAAGAAAACCTAGAATTACCACCCTTTCTGAAATCTCCTATGCCGATGCTGCGAAGATGGGAGCTTTTCAGATGCTCGCCTTGGTGCCTGGGACCAGCCGTTCGGGTTCTACCATCCTCGGGGGGATTATTATCGGGATAGATAGGCCTATAGCCGCACAGTTTTCGTTTTTCATGGCCATACCGATCATGGCAGGAGCCTCCCTGCTGAAACTGTTGAAAATCGGGTTTTCCTTTACAAACAGCGAGTACCTGATTCTTGCCGTTGGGTTTATTACTTCCTTTGTCGTCTCACTGTTCTGTATCAAGGCTCTGGTTGCCTATGTAAGGAAACATGACTTCTCAATCTTCGGCTTCTACCGGATTGCCCTCGCTCTGGTCGTCACCATATTTTTCTTGACCACGGGGCGATAGCATGGCCCTCCTGGTAATTATCTACCTATCGTTTATTTCTCTGGGGTTGCCTGACGGGGTACTTGGAAGCGCTTGGCCCGTGATGCATGTACAATTGAACCTTCCCCTCTGGTCAGCCGGGGTCATCGCTTTGGTAACCAGCGGAGGGACGGTAGTCTCCGCCTTATCCAGTGCAAAGGTAATACGGCGCTATGGAACCGGAAAAGTCACAGCAGTCAGTGTCCTGATGACCGCAGTTTCGTTACTTGGGTACTCTTTTGCCCCTAATCTTTTGACGCTTCTTTTGCTTGCTGTCCCTTTGGGGCTTGGAGCCGGATCGGTTGACTCTGCATTGAATAACTATGTAGCTTTGCATTACAAAGCCCGCCATATGAGCTGGTTACACAGTTTCTGGGGATTGGGGGCAAGCGGTGGCCCTGCGATTATCTCGCTGGTGTTTACGCTTGGCTATGGCTATAGGCAAGGGTACCGTGCAATAAGTGTAGCCCAGTTTGTCTTGGTTGCTCTTTTATTCCTCTCACTTCCCTTCTGGCAGGGGAAAAAAAGCGAGAATCAAGGGAAGGAAGCGAAAGCGAGTGTGAACCCACTTTCCCTACAGGGCGTGCCGTTTGCGTTGCTGACCTTCTTCTTCTATTGTGCGATGGAATCTTCGACAGGCCTTTGGGCAAGTACCTATCTGGTACAGGTCAAGGGAATCGGGGTGGAACAAGCCGCACTGTGGGGATCATTATTCTTTTTGGGCATTACCGTAGGCCGCATGGCCAGTGGCTTTATCACCTTCCGTGTTTCCAATAACACTATGATCCTTGGTGGCCTTACCGTTTGTTTTGTGGCCTTACTGCTGTTTTTCTCTCCCTTTGTACATCTTTCAGGTATTGCCTTGGTCACCTTTGGCCTTGGCTGTGCACCTATCTTTCCCTGTATGATCCATGAAACCCCCAGACGATTCGGAGCAGAAAACTCTCAAGCCGTTATCGGCCTCCAGATGGCCTCTGCCTATGTGGGTAGCATGATTATGCCACCGCTTTTCGGTTTGATGGCTTCAACTCTCGGGTTGGAATGGATGCCACTTGTACAACTGGTTTTCACCCTGGCTATGGTCTTGTGTGTTACAAAGCTCATCCGTATCGCAAAGCAAAAGGCAAAGCGTTAAGGCTCTGGATTTGCCGGTAGGACATCATCAGGCCAAGGGGTAACCAAATCTGTCTTTGACGATGCATTAAAGGGATTGGTAAGCGTATTGCCTGAAATTGCATTTGAATCCTTGACCTTTGGGGAAGGTATAAAACCCGAATATGCAACCGTGGTAATATAAACCCCTCCTCCGTTTGTCTTTGCCTGGTTGCCGCTGATAGTATTTTGAGCAAAGCTCTCACCAAGGGCATGGATATATAGCCCACCTCCGATTGAAGCAGAATTGTTTGCTGTAATTGTATTGCCTGTGAAAATTCCATCAGGGAACAACTGGGAAATGTAGACTCCGCCCCCATAGCCAAATTGTCCGGCATTGGAATTGTTTGTAATACGGTTGTCAAGTACCGATCCTTTCAAATGGAAAATATACAGGCCTCCTCCGTCGGACGAGGAATGCAGTATAGCGTTTCCCGTAAAGGTATTTTTTTGTATGCTTCCGCTTGGTTCAAGGTATTCTACCTGCAACCCTGCACCGTCTTCGCTATTAGTAGCTGAAATGGTATTGGCAGAAAACAAATTGTCCTGGACCAAGCCCTTTACAGTCTGGACTTGCATCCCCCCTTCGCTATTGCTTTGTATGGTATTGAGGGAAAATACGCTTTCTGATGCCAATTCGCCCGCATAGACACCCAGCGTATTGCCAGAAATAGTATTCTCGGTAACCAGGCCTTCCAGCAGATACATGGACAAACCTGTTCCGTTAGTATTGGAAATGGTATTTCCCTTGATGATTGCCCCTGCCATCGGGTACCCGATTGAAACAGAGGAAAAATTGTCGGTAACCAGATTGTCTTGGAAAACCCCGTCGAATTTGTCGAGATCGACACTGCTTGACTCCAGGTTTCTGAAAATGTTGTTCTGTATGAATCCGGTGACAGGAACCTCATTAGGGTAAAAATCAAAACCTAGTCCATACCCGTCTTCAATGATACAGTCTTTGATTTCTACGTAGAATTCCTCCATGGAGGAATAATCCTTGTTGCTTGTCACATTCCATATTCCGCTGTTATTGGTCGATGCCACCGTCTTGATTGTGAAACCCTCCAGATGGGTATCCTCATTGAGGTAAACCCTCCCGTCTATGATGGTAGACTCTCTACCGGCTCCTATGAGCGAAGTGCCTATAGGAATAGTGATCGTCCCGACATAGGTGCCGCTTGGTACGTGTATGGTTGCCTTTTCTCCATAGTAGTCGATGATGTCCTGTAAGGTCTCGGTGACATCGATTCTGGTAGTAGCCGTTGCCCAGTATCCCCTGATATCCTCGACCCTGACGCCGACCTCAAAATAATCGTCATCTGCGGTGAACTCATGGGTAACCGAGGAAGATGCAGTAGTTAGGTCTGACCCATCATCGAAATCCCAGATAAATTCCATCGATCCCGGGACAAAGGCGTTGTTTGGTTTTGCACTGAACGTCACAGAGAAGGGTACTAGCCCTGTATTGGGAGAGGCAGTGAGGGTGACGGAGAAGTCATCGTTTACAGGGTCGTCGACAACCGTGACGTCATCGAGAAAATCGGGAAGCCCGCTGTCAGAGTCTACCTGTTCCTTTTTTGTCTGTGCAGTGTTGACAGTGGGGTCCCAATCCTCGGCAAAGGCATCGAAAGCATTGCTCATGGCCTCCACTTGGCTATACAGGCCTGACACTTCGTCATAGAGGTCTTCCCAGAGTTGTTCATCCCCCCAGTCAAAATCTGGGTAGGCCCAGCTGTCGAATTCGACATCGGGAAGATTGTAGTCCCCCGAGGGGAGGATAGCCTTGGCAGACTCACTGGAAGCTATGTTGATTTCGCTAGGGGTAGTTTCGAGTATTGGTGTCTTGGATACCTTCACTCCGCCTTCCTGTACTGTGAAGAACGTAGTGGTGATGTCATTGCCTGCCCCTATGATGGCAACGGCTTTCTCACCGGATGAAGAACCGGTGAATCCTGTTTTTCCTCCAAGTACTATTGACAGGTACCCATTCACTGTCGTGGCAGTCTTGAAAGCCGGGGGAATATTTTTCTCATCGACTGCCATATTTACGACGTTTCCGGTGAATGTCATCACCGCACTGGCATTCTCGACGACGGTGACTGCTGTCTTTGCCTTTGCAACCCATCCGATGGCAGAGGCTGCCGTGGCTGTTGCCCCGCCTTTTACGATGGCGGTAACCGGGTTGACCAGAGCCAAGGTAGAATTGACCGTGTTTGCCGTATCTCGTACTGTCTCGATATATTTGATTTCCTTGCCGTATTCAACCTCATCGACAATATCGACATTGAGTGCAATATGGTCGTTGGTCTGGTGGAGCAGGAAAAAGAGTTTCGACATGCCCACCCCGGTACGTCTCGAAATGTCTTGCAAGGAATACTTTGTGCCATATTCAGGGTCGAGCATCATTTCGATGAGCCGACGGGCGTGCCAGGTATCCTCACCCTTTGCCTGAAGGGTCTTTGCCTCTTTTTGATAGTCTGCATAGGTCTCTGTCAGCCGGAAAGCTTCCAAAGCCGGTTCAAACGTATTCTTTGCATACGATTCCATCTCACGGCAGAGGTCGAGCAGGGCGTCCGTCTCCTCTATTGCTGCATCGAGGCGGCTGGTAAGCAGAGCCCTATCGGTGACCGAAAGGTCGGCTAAGAATACTGAATTGGAAAGCGCTACCACACGGTTGTAAGATTCGACATAGGCAAATAGGTAATCATTCACACGCTGGTCATACAGTCTGATAAACGCTTCCATATCAGATGAAACCGGTAGGAACGTGAGCAGGTCTGATCCCGCAGTATCTTCTATTGCCCCAGGCGGTTCACTCGGGCAAGATACCAGTAGCAAAGACAAAAGGGAAATCAAGGCCAAAAACAAACAGGGAAGGGATGGTCCTTGGGGTTTCAACCTCATAGCCGGCCTCCAGCTTTCTTGTTGCGATTCAGGTATTGAAGTACGATATATCTATCTTTTATTTTTACATACTCTGAGTATATGTCAAGAACTTATACATAACTAAATATATGTATTTCATTGATTAGCATGCCCTGATAGGGCGAACCCGCAAGGGCAGGTTTTTTCCCACACTGGAAACTGTCCCGTTTCCAAAATGTTGGCTCCAAGCTTCAATGGCGGCCTGACTTCCTTCTGAGGAACTCCACTACATACTATCTGATAACCTCCAAAAGAAGGTGTTGCCATTGTCTCTATCCTGTTCATAGGCAGCATCAGCCATGAAAGAAATAAGGTTTAGTGTGTTGAATGGGCCTTTTTTGATGGTTTCGAAGGTGGGGATCATTGAACTGAAAGCATTTACCAAGGTCTTGTAATATCCAAAAATCACAATTTGTTCTGTTTGTATACCAAGCCGAAGCAGAAAACAATACGTTATTTTCTGCTTCGATATAGGATTGGTTACAACCTGTCTTGTGTTATTCAGGAGGTCTCGTTCACTCGCTCTTCCTGACTGAGAAGCGACAATCGTTTCACTTCATCGAGATCTAGCGCCAGGGCCTTGGCTATGCGAGAGCCATAGTCCTTATCGGTTTTATAGAAAAGGGCACATTGTCTCATCTGAATCTTATGCTTGGCATTAATCAGGTGACTTGCAATATTATTGATTAGATGCTCCTTGTCCTGTTCGTTCATCACTCTCCGGTAAAGTTCTCCCGGCTGAATAAAATCGATATCTTCACTCGGACGTTCATGTCTGGCAAGGATTGCCTGTACTTCAATCTGGGGAGGAGAAAACGATGCATCTGGTTTTGGTTGCCCTTCAATAGAATTAGGCCAGTAGTTCGGTTCCTTTCCCTGGTTTCCCCCGATGCTCATTGAACCGTCACGTTGATAGGTCTTTGCCTTATGTTTGCTCATGTTGATGGGAATCTGTTGATGGTTGGTCCCTAACCGGTAGAGATGTGCATCATGATAGGCAAACAGCCTGCCTTGTAGCAGCTTGTCAGGGGACCAGCCGATACCTCTGACCAGATTTGAAGGGGCAAATGCAACTTGCTCTGTTTCTTCAAAATAGTTTTCCGGGTTTTTGTTCAGTGTCATTTTTCCCAGGGGAATCAAAGGGTAGTCACTCTGATACCAGACTTTGGTGACATCGAAGGGGTCGAAAGGATAGTCTTTTGCCTGTTTACTCGTCATGATCTGGACATATACCGACCAGATAGGGTAGTCGCCCCGCTCTATGGCATCAAAGAGATCGCGGGTTGCATGGTCACTGTCTTTTGCCTTCATGGCTTCTGCCATCTGGGCATCCATGGTTTTGTTTTTCTGGTCGGTCTTGAAATGGTATTTTACCCAGACATATTCTTTTTTACTGTTATACCACATGAAGGTATGGCTTCCGTACCCATTCATATGCCTGAAATCGAGCGGGGTTCCCCGGTCTGAAAAAAGAATCGTGACTTGGTGCATTGACTCAGGGGTCAAGGAAAGGAAATCCCAGAACATGTCTGCATCTTTGAGATTGGTCTGGGGGTTGCGTTTCTGCGTGTGGATGAAGTCTGGGAATTTGATGGCATCGCGGATGAAAAATACCGGAGTGTTGTTGCCCACCAGATCGTAATTGCCTTCCTCGGTATAAAACCTGACGGCAAATCCCCTCGGGTCGCGCTCAGAGTCGGCACTTCCCCGTTCTCCGCCGACAGTAGAGAATCGCACAAACACTTCAGTCTGCTTTCCGATAGTGGAAAGGAAGTCGGCGCAACAATATGCACTGAGATCGTTTGTTACTTCGAAAACCCCATGAGCCCCGGCTCCTTTTGCATGTACTACCCGCTCGGGGATGCGTTCCCTGTTGAAGTGGGCAAGTTTTTCCGTAAGATGGGCATCTGCTAAGAGGGTATACCCTTCTTTCGCCCCCGTCGTGAGAGAAGCCTGGTCACTAGGAACAGGTAGGCCGCTTGCAGTGGTAAGCTTTTTGTCTTTAAACATTCCTTTTTCTCCTTTTCAAAAAGATTACCCTTCTGCCTAAAAATAGAACATGAACCGTTTGATTTGTCAATGTTTTCACTTTGAAATGCTTTCCAAGGAAATAGTTAGCTCCTTATGATATCTGAACTTTCCTGTGCTATACTGAACATGGTATGTATGAAACCAAAAAAAGGAGCGATACCTATGAACAAAGGGTCATATAGCGTTGTGCTTTCAGGTGAGGCAGGACAGGGTTTGAAGACGATAGAGTCGCTTTTTATGGCTCTATTGCAGAAAAGCGGATACCATGCCTTCCTTTACAAGGAATTCATGTCACGGGTACGGGGAGGCAACAATACCAGCGAAATCAGGATTGCTTCCACTGCAGTATCAGCCTACGTCAACAAAATCGATTTGCTTTTGGTTTTCAGTAAGGATGGGCTTGACCGGTTGCTCGACCGCATAGATGAGGACACCCTTATCGTTGGGGAAGAGATGTACATCACGGCAAAAAAGACCAAGGGAAAACTCCATCCGATCCCAATCGTAGAACATATGGAGAAACTGGGAAGCCAGATATATGCGAACAACTTTGTAAACGGGCTGCTCTGCGACTTGTTTTTCTGCGATGCAACCTATGCTTTCGAGGCGATCGAGAAACAGTTTTCGAAAAAAGGCGAGGAAGTTGTCGAGAAAAACCGTCAGGCTTTCCAAATGGGGCAGGAGATCGGGAAGACGTTCAATGGTACGTTCAAACTTCCCCCTGACCCTGCGGTAAAAAAAAGGTATTCGCTCAGCGGTTCTGAGGCGATAGGGATAGGAGCCCTTGCAGGGGGGTGTAATTTTATCGCTTCCTATCCGATGTCTCCTTCAACAGCCGTTTTGGTATATCTTTCCAAGCATGCCCGTTCCCACGGGATTGTCGTGGAACAGGCCGAGGATGAAATCGCTGCAATTAATATGGGTCTGGGAGCTTGGTATGCAGGAGCCAGGGCAATGGTTACCACCTCCGGTGGCGGTTTTGCCCTCATGGGGGAAGGGGTAAGCCTTGCAGGGATTATCGAGTCGCCGATGGTAATTCACCTTGCCCAGCGGCCTGGGCCTGCGACAGGACTTCCGACAAGGACTGAACAAGGCGACTTGAATTTGGCCATCTATGCCGGACAGGGTGATTTTCCCCGTATTATCTATGCACCGGGAACGTTTGAGGATGCAATCCGGTTGACCCATCGGGCCTTTGAGATGGCTGACGCGTTCCAAGTACCTGTTTTTGTACTCACCGACCAATATTTTCTGGACAGTGAGGGCCAACTTGATCCAATCGATTTTTCCACCCTTACGGTAACAAACAATATTGTAAAGACAGAAAAGGAATATTTGCGCTATGAACTGACGCCTTCGGGACTTTCCCCTAGGGGCATCCCTTCGTTCGGTGAGGGGTTGGTCTGTGTAGATAGCGATGAGCATACCGAGGAGGGAAGGATTACTGAATCTGCAGCAGTGCGTGTTTCCATGGTGGACAAACGCCTTCGCAAGATTGAGGGATATAAAGAGGTCGAAGTGGAAATCGTAGGGGAAAAAGACTATGAGACATTGGTTGTTTTGTGGGGGTCTCCCTATGGTGCTGTAAAAGAAGCTGTGGAGAGGATAGGGGATAAGACAATTGCAATTGCCTATTTCAAGCAGGTTTTCCCACTCCCTTTGGCAACCCGTGCAATTCTTTCCAAAGCAAAAAGACGTATTCTGGTTGAAAATAATGCTACCGGGCAATTGGGTGAATTGATAGCCAGGGACCTGCAGCTTACCTTCGATGCAAAGATCCTGAAATATAACGGGTTTGCCTTCTCCGTCGAGGAGCTTGCCACACAGATCAAAGGAGCACTCAAATGAAACAGACACGATTCGATTATACAAAGAATTCAGATATTGCCTGGTGCCCGGGTTGTGGAAACTATGCCTTGTTACCCTTGCTTAAACAATCGCTTGAGGATTTGGATATGGATCCGAAAAATCTGGTTATTTCCTCTGGGATCGGGCAGGCGGCGAAGATGCCGCAGTATGTGCATACTAACTTCTTCAATGGACTACACGGACGGGGTGTCTCGGTTGCGACAGCAATCAAGATGGCTAACCCAAACCTTACCGTCATTGCAGAAGGTGGGGACGGTGATATGTATGGGGAAGGAGGAAATCATCTGATCCATACCATCAGGCGTAATCCCAATATTGTCCACATTGTGCACAACAATATGGTCTATGGCCTTACCCAGGGGCAAGCCTCCCCGACAAGTCCCCGTGGTTTCAAGACGCCTCTCCAAAATGAGGGTGTGATTCTGGAACCCCTCAACCCGCTCGCCCTTGCCTTGGCCCTCGGGGCCCCGTTTGTAGCTAGGACGTTCGTGGGAAATGCGGAGCTTACCAAAAGGATTATCAAGGAAGCTATCCAGTACAATGGGTATGCCCTCATTGATGTGTTTGACCCCTGTGTTTCGTTCAACAAGGTCAATACCTTCGCCTGGTACAAGGAAAACTCGTATGTACTTGATGAGTCCTACGATTTTTCTGATCGCATGCGCGCTATGGCGAAAGCTTTCGAGCAGGGGCCCTTCCCGTTGGGAATCCTGTATAAAAACCAAGAGCATAAGCCAACGATTGAAGAACAGCTTCCTGCCTATCAGGAGGATAAGAATCCACTCTTTTTGCGAAAACGTTCGGTTTCCGATTTGAATAAGCTAATGGCTTGATTCTGTTACCGCCCGGTTTTCCGGGCGGTTCCTGTTTTACTGGTCAGTTATCCCCTCGATTCCTTTTTTTGTCCGATGGAAGAGGCTGAGGGCAAGAAGGGCCAAGGCCACTCCACAGGTTCCCAGTATCCATTCGATTCGGATTGCATCGCCGAGAGGCCCGAAGAGAAGCATTCCTAGGGGCATTGCAAGCCCGGAAAGGATTGTCTGCAAAGAGAAAACCCTTCCGAGCATGGCCGTTTCGGTGTTCTTCTGGATGATTACGGTGCTGCTGATATTCGTCATAGGGACAAACAGCCCCGAAATAAAAAGGCACAGAAGATACAGCGGAAATGTGGGCATGATGGCCATGAGGATAAAGGTTATCCCGATTGCCAAGAATCCTACCCAATAACTGGTCAGTAGGTTTTTGAATCCACCCCACATCGACATGGCGATTCCCCCGACCATAAACCCTATGGACCAGGCCATTTCGTTTGCCGTAAGGTTCCAGACCAAATTGCCAAAGGTACGCGAAACCATCAAAGGGGTGAGGAAGGCTGCCGGGGAGATCAGGAAGAAGAATATCCCCGAAAAGAAAATGACTATTTTGAGTATGTCATGGTTGTTGGTATAGAGGACTCCAAGTTTCAACTCAGTGAGGAAGTGCTGTTTTTCGGTTGTCCTGACAAATGGTTTGACAGCCACAAAGAGCAATACGACGCTTGCAAGGATTGCCGTTGTCACATCAATGAGCAGGATATTCCCCAGGCTCCAGGAAGTAAGCAGAAAGGCTCCCAGAGCCGGGCTGCCCAGCATGATGATACTGGTTGTTGTAGCCTGCAGGGAATTGAACCGGGTGAGTTTCTCTTCTGAAACAATCTGGGGGATGACTGCGAGAATGCTTGGGTCCTGGATGCCTTCGGCCGCTGATCGTACACCCAGTACAAGGTAAATCAAGAGAAGGGATTCGGTTTTGCCGAGAATCATGTAGACAGCGAGCACAATAGTGGCCAATGCTATGAAAAGGTCACTCGCAATAATAAGGATTTTCCGGTTATACCGGTCTGCAAGAACCCCGCCAAGTGGTGATACAAAAACCAAAGGGAGGCAAATGCAGAGCGTTGCTATGGCCATGACCGAGCCGCTTTGTGTTTCCATGGTCAAATACCAGCTGATGGAATAGCTTACGATCATGGAGCCGAACCGGGACAGGGCTTGGCTCATTAAAAAGAGGATACCGGCTTTTGCTATATGTTTTTCGCTTTGCATGGCCAAACTATTCAGGAAATATATTTTCCAGTCAAGGGGAATGGCTAATTACTACTCTTTTACTTTGATTTCGTTCTGTTCAAGGTTGGTGGCCTTGAAAACGTTCTGTCCTTTTTTATGCATTTCCAAAATGAGTTTCTCAAGTTCCCTCTTTTTACTATAGGGGTCTTCGAATAATTCTTCCTGCATGGGTTTATCCCCTTCATACAACTGGTAGAGGCCAACACCGAGTAGCCGAATGGGGATTCCCTCATGCCACTTTTGGGCAAGCAATTGCTTGGAGTAGCTGAATATCTGCTCGGCACTGTAGATGTTTGCCTTCGGGGTGGTCTGGCAGGTATAGGTAGTAAAGTCGGGGAGTCTGACTTTTATACCAATGGTCCTCCCGATTTGTTTCTCGTCAAGCGACCTGAACATCACCTCATGGCTCATCTGGAGCAAGTATTGTTCCAGTATAGAGGCACTGGATATGTCTTCGTCAAAGGTAATTTCACTTGAAATGGAATGGCTTTTCGCTTCACAGGTAAAGAGCCCAGGATCGATACCCCGTGCCGCGTTATACAGAAAGGATCCCATCGATTGTCCGAAAAGCGACTGCAGGGTACTTTGGGTAAATCCCCTGAGTTGTTCTGTTGTCATGATATGGTGTTTTTCCAGCAAGGCCCTGGTTACTTTCCCGACTCCCCAGAGTTTTTTCAATCCTACGGCATCAATGAACGCAATTTCTTTTCCCGGGGAAACCCTGCACAGTCCATCGGGTTTGTTATAGTCGCTTGCCATTTTTGCTATGAACCGGGAAGGTGCAATCCCAACGGAGATGGTCAAACCGGTTTCTTCGGTTACCTTCTTTTTAAGCAGCATTGCCGCTTCGCGGGGCAGCCCATAGAGCCGGCGGGTCCCGCTCATATCCAAAAAGGCTTCATCGATCGATAATTGCTGGACTTCGGGAGAGAACGTGCGGCAAATCTGCATTATGCCCTTGCTGACTTGGCTGTAGTGTTTCATGTTGGGTTGCACAACGATTGCCGAGGGGCAGAGCCGCAGGGCCTGACCCATGGGCATGGCTGAATGTACCCCGAATTTCCTTGCCGCATAGGATGCGGTAGAAACGACACTTCTTGGCCCCAAACCTCCGATTACCAGACATTTTCCCTTGTATTCGGGATGGTCTCGCTCTTCGATAGCGGCAAAGAAAGCATCCATGTCAACGTGAAAATACACCTTTTCCGTGTTCATATCGATCAAATTCCTGGTGGAACGTAGGTACGTCCTTTTTCCTCTTGGGCACGTAGAATCGTATGATCCAAGAGTGTCTGCACGACTTGCTCAAGAGAATACCCGCACGATTGCATAAGTACCGGGTAGTGGCTGGTAGCAGTCATTCCCGGTAGCGTGTTGATCTCATTGATATACAGTAAACCGTCACTAAAGAAAAAGTCCACCCTGGCATACCCATCCCCTTTGATTGATAAAAAGGCTTTCTTTGCGTAATCGCGGATTGTCTTTTCGGTTTCCCCGTCTAAAGTGGAGGGGATTTGCATATGGGCGGTGTCTATCTGCCCGTATTTGTGTGCATAGGTGAGAAACCCTGCATTTTGTTTTGCCGGGTCGATTACGAGTCCTGGGCCTGCGACGAGAAGCCCTTTGTCTTGTGTGGTAAGGACTGCGCACTCGATTTCTACCATGGGCTCGATCAAACGCTGGAGAAGTACGCATTCACTGAATTTTGCTGCATAGGCTATTGCCGAGAGAAGTGTTTCCCCCGTTGGGGTTTTTAAGGCGGTGACTCCAACCGATGATCCGCTGTTTTCCGGTTTTACCAGTAGGGAGGGCCCCAGTTGTTTGAGAATGCGCGGTAGCGCTATCTCGATGCGGGTAGTGCAGGTGCTGCAAAAGAAATGTTCGCCGAGGAAGGCGGGCAGGCTTGCCCCTTCAACTTCCTTAAGCCAGGCAATTGCGTTGGCATTGAGACTTAAGGTGGGGACCGTAGGGATGCCGGCACTGGCAAACAGCTGTTGGGCAAGTTCCTTATGCATGCCGAGCGCACTTGAAACGGTGTCGCAACCGCATAAAGGTATCTGGGCAAGAAAACAAAGTCCTTGGAGATTCCCGTCTTCCCCTCCCATTCCATGGGTTACCGGAAAGGCTACCTCGATGGGAAGAAGGTTGTTGTTGCAGCTGAACCCAAGACCAGGCAGCACAGTGACGTTTTGTCTCTGATCGATGGTTTCCTGTATCGGTTTGTCTTCCTGTAAATGAAAGGTGCCACTAAGCGAGATGCCTATTGGCAATACCGCATGGCCAAGTTTTTTCAAGATGGTGTATATGTTCTGGGCACTCTTGATCGATACGTTGTGTTCGCTGGAGCGTCCTCCGTAGAGTAGGGCAACATGCATCTGTTGATTCTCCTTTTAGGCTTTCTGATAGGTATGCAAGGCAATTCTGACTTGTTCTTCTTCATTCCAGGGTATTTTACCCTCTGCTCGTTCAATGGAGGTTTCATGGCCTTTTCCCAGAAACAAGAGGGTATCTCCGTTGTGGGAAAGGGAAAAAGCCCGTTCGATTGCTTTTTTTCTATCTGGTATTTTTTCGATGATAAGGTTTTTATCCCCAACTTCTGTAACGAGGCTCAAGAGGTCTGAGAAAATTGCTTCGTTCCCTTCTTTACGGGGGTCTTCCTCGGTGAGGATGAGGATATCGGCATAGGTTGCGGCAATGTAGCCCATGGGGGCTCGTTTACTGGTGTCCCGTTCGCCTGCACAGCCGAAGACGGCGATCAGTTTGCCTCTTTCGTGCTCAGTTGCAAAGGAAGAGAACAATTTTTCATACGCATCGGCGGTATGTGCGAAGTCTATGAAAATTTGCAAGCCAAAGGGGTTTTCGATGGTGTTCATCCTACCTGTAACCGGTTGGAGTTCTTCTAATGAGGGGAAAAGGGTGGTAAATGGGGTATGCAGAAGATAGGAGGCTCCGAGGGCTGCGAGCATGGCGTTGCTTGCAAGGCAGGGCAGTACACAGGAAAGCGCTACTGTTTTGTTTCCTACGGTGCAGAGAACCTGTCCTGCTTCCTTTTTTTCGATGGTGCATTGTATGTCGCGGTGGAGGATACATGCCTCTTTGTCTTTTGTAAGGCAGGAAAGGAAAGCTTGCAGCGAAGGGTTGTCGGTTGTCGATATGAACTTGCCGTTCTTTTTGAGGTTTCTCACTAGGTTGCATTTTGCATCGACATAGGCGCTATGGGTCTTATGGAATTCCATATGCTCACTGGTTACGGTAGTTACGATAGCCACATCATAGGTTAGCGTTGCAAGCCGGTCATATTCTTTGCTTAGTGCATGGCTGGTGCATTCCAAAATCACATGGGTCAGTCCATTGTCTGCACATCGACTGAGGAATTGTTGTAGGGAATCAGCTTCCGGGGTGCTTTGGCGATAGGGTGAGATTTGTTTTTTTTTGCCGTCATCCATGGATACGGTTCCCAGTAATCCTGTCTTTATTCCATGTTTAGTAAGGATTTGATGCAGGTAGTCACAGGTGGTGCTTTTCCCGTCGGTTCCCGTTATTCCTATGAGAATAAGCTTTTTTGCAGGATAATCATAGAAGGCTGCACACATGTTGGCAAAGAGGGAACGGGGATTTGGAGTTTGGAAATAGTAGATTCCCTGTTGTTTGTCCTTGGGTTCTGTTTTGCTGATTATGCAGATTGCACCGTTTTCGATGGCTTGGGGTATATAGTTCTGTCCATCGGTGTGAATGCCGTCAAAGGCAAAAAAGGCGCAATCTGGTTTGCATTGCCTGGAGTCGTAGCAGAGCGAGGTCAAGCAAAGGTTGCTATCGACGATAGATCCGTCCAACCCGGTCGCATTCAGCAAATCTGCAAGCTTTTCCATGTGGCTATGGTAGCAGGGTTGCAAAACCAATGCAACTGATAGTGCAACTGATAGTGGTTTGTTTGTTTTGTTTTTGGTATGCTTGGGTATTATTATGAAAACCTATACATATAAACCCCAAGGGGTCTGTTCCCGTGGTATAACTGTAACTGTGGATGAAAGGAATATCATAACAGATATTCATATTGAAGGTGGTTGTGAGGGTAACCATAGCGGAATTATCGCCCTTTGCCTTGGTCAGGAAGCTTCTGTGGTGGTGACCAAGCTGGAGGGGATAACCTGCGGGAAAAGAAAAACCAGTTGCCCGGACCAGCTGGCAAAGGCTCTCAAGGCAGTTTCATGAAAAAAAGGTTTGTGCTTGGTTGTGTTCTTACATTCTGTCTCGCAAGTCTAGGCTCTTCGCCTTTGGATCGTACCGATCTCAGTTCGATTGGTTCTGGTTCGGCAGGTCTGGCTTTGACTTCCTCAACTTCATTTTTTGCTAATCCTGCTGCGCTTTATTTCCGTGATGTTACCGATTCCTCATTCTATGTGTCGGGTAGCTACAAGGATTATATGGTTCCTACGAACTTTAGCAATGGCGAACCCAATCCCTTTGTCGATAGTCCTGTTTCAGATTTTTGTGTTTCGTTCAGCGGTAGAAGCCTTGCCTTGACTTTGGAATCCCAGACTTCTCTTTCTGATCGTACTGTCTTTGCCGATTATACTACCTATGTAGCAAAGTCGAGCACTTTGTTTCAGCTTGACTGGGCTGTAGGTTCTAATAAAATTGCCTTTGGTCTCAGTCTGAGGGCTGTTTCTTTTTCCGAGCGGTCACCGATTCTTGTCAGGGATGCCTATACTGTCGGGGATTATTTTGTAGAGACTGTCTTGGGTAAGTATGAGACTCTGGAGGAAGATGCCATTGTCTCAGCAGGTCTGGGGCTTCTCTTGAATTATGACTGGTTTAAAATGGGTGTAACCAGTGATGCTTTTGCCTATGCCCAAGGTGATGACTCTTTGGCAATTAGCTCAGAGTCTTTGTTCAAGACTTTACGATGGGGGTTTGCACTCAGTTCCCCGACGTACGACAGTACCAATCAGCTTAATCTTTTTAAAATCGAGTCAGCGCTTGATTTATGTAATATCGGGGATCTTGAAACGAGGGAAGTGCGATTTGGGTTGGATATCAAGTTGCAGCTACTGCCTTTCTGGTCGGTGAGCCTGAATAACGGGTATCGGGAGATTAAGCCTGACATTGGCGATTTCTTTGCAATTGTCCCTGAAAACGGCATCCATACCATTGGCCTCGAAATCCAACTCAATAGGGTCTCTCTTGACCTAGCCTGTTCCATTCCCTTGGATTGGTACCTGGGAACAAAAGATGATGACTCTTCTGTTGCCATTACCTTGGCAATGAGCTTCGCAGTGTAAGAGTGCCGTGGTATTGACACTAAGATTTTACCAGCTTTAAAGCAAGCAATATTTTGTTTTTGGCCTTTATCATCTCCAAATAAATAACACCTCTTTGATTATCGATTACTAGACATGAAGATTTTGTCTGGCTTTATTGCGTCATGAAGGGTGTCTCCTATTTCTAAAATCAAGGACTCATATCCAATATGTTTCCGTAAAGATATACCTGGAAGAAAATAGGAAAAGCAATGATTTTATTCTTTTGCCCTTACCTATGACACTATATGTCATTGGGTATGGGTAATACTGTAAAAACCAGATAGGGAAAAAGTTTGACAAAGTCATTTTGGAAGGCTAGTGTTATGAACAATTAGCAAAGAAATATTTCATATAGCTTTGTTTTGGTAAAGGAAAAATATTAAAAGTGAAAGCTAGAGTTGATATTGCCCATTGTAAAAAAGATGAGAACGATCACTGGGATACTCCCCAGAACTTGATAGATCATTTAGAGAATGTGGCAAGAATGGCTTCAGACTTTTCAGCAGAATTTTGTTCTTCCTCTTGGGGCTATGAGGCCGGTATCAATCACGATACAGGTAAGGGAACAGATGAATGGCAGGAATACATACGTCAGCAAAGTGGTTATGAATCCCCCGACAGTGACGGTAAAAATTCTCGGCTTGATCATTCTTCACCAAGCTCAAAATTAGTAGAGCAGAAAATCCCAGGTATTTCTGGAAGGATTCTTTCCTATCTTATTTCAGGTCATCACACGGGTCTTCCTGATTGGGAAGGCTCCCAGAGTTCATTGCATTTTCGGCTGCAGCAAACAAAAATAGATGGGATTCATGCAGAATACAGGAAATCTGATAATTTGGAGAGCAGGTTGACGCCTCCGTGGCAGTTTCCTACTACTGGCCTTGATATATCTCTTTGGATGCGTATGGTTTTTTCTTCTTTAGTTGATGCTGATTTTTTAGATACTGAGAGCTATATGGATTCTAGTGCCTCTGCTCTGCGTTCAAGCTATCTTCCTTTTTCTGTCTTAATCAGTATGTTTGAACAGTATATGCAAAATTTGGTAACCCAAGTAAGCATAAAAAAGGACACTCCAATATATAAGGTTCGGCAACTGGTTCTTAAAGATTGTAAGAATGCAGCAAAGAAAGCACCAGGGATGTTTTCGTTGACTGTACCTACAGGAGGAGGAAAAACCCTTGCTAGTCTTGCTTTTGCATTAAGTCATATTGAAATTTATGCAAAGAAAAGAATTATTTATGTTATTCCCTACACAAGTATCATTGAACAGACAGCAAATATTTTCAAACAAATTTTCGGTGAGGACCAAGTTATTGAACACCACTCCAACTTTGACATGAGTCTCTCATCCCAAAAGGTTCGCCTTGCTTCTGAAAATTGGGATGCACCGATTATTGTAACAACCAGCGTTCAGTTCCTTGAATCTTTATTCGCTTCCAAGCCTAGCCGTTGCAGAAAGCTGCATAATATTGCAAATAGTGTGGTTATTTTCGATGAGGTACAGCTACTGCCGATAGAATATCTGAAGCCTATTTTAGAAAGTTTGGAATTGATTTGTAGCCATTATAAAACCACAACCCTGTTTTGCACAGCCACACAACCTGCATTTGAAAAACAAGATGATTTTCCACAGTTCCCTGGCTTCGCAAAGGGAAAAGTCAGGGAAATCATACAAGATGTCCCATTTCTGTATAAAGCCTTGAGAAGAGTTGAATTACAGAGTGTAGATATCAATACTATAAGGTCTTTTGAAAGCATCGCTTTTGAACTTACAACATATGAACGAGTTTTGTGTATTGTTTCTGACAGAAAAAGCTGTAGGGAATTGCATGCCTTGATGCCAGTAGGCACGTATCATCTATCTGCTTTGATGTGCCCTGAGCATAGAAGCGATATCATTGCTGAGATTAAGGAAAAGCTCAAAGGGAATGGGCCAGTCAGAGTGATAAGCACCCAGCTTATTGAAGCCGGAGTTGACATAGATTTTCCCGTAGTCTATCGATCCATTGCTGGCTTTGATTCTATTGCTCAGGCAGCAGGGCGTTGTAATAGGGAAGGGGTATTGGAAAAGGGTAAGCTTGTTGTGTTTGTTTCTCCCCGTAGACCTCCTGTTGGTATCCTCCGAAAAGCTACAGATGCATCGATTAGTTTACTAAATGAAGGATTTTATGATTTTCTGGATCCTTCACTATATAGGAATTATTTCTCGCGTTTGTATTGGCTTGCGAATTCTTTCGATGCTAAAGGTATCGTTGATTTGCTAGAAATTTCTGACCCTAAGAACCTGGGGATCCAGTTCAGGACAGCATCAGAACAATGCAAAATTATTGATGATAGTAATATGGTAAGTATTTTTGTTCCTTACTGTAAAGGTTCCAAATTACTCGAAGAACTTACTTCAGGTGGGCCCTATGAAAAAGATAACAAAAACTACAGGGCGATTTTTCGAAAATTACAGCGATATTCAGTTTCAATCTACAAAAATGAATATACAAAACTTCTGCGACGAGGCTCACTAGTTGAAGTGTTTCCTGAAGTTTATGCATTAAATAGTATGGTTGAATATGATTTTCAAAAAGGGCTTTTGGTGGATGAGACTTGCCAAAACCCTGAAACTTTTATGGTTTGAATGGAGGATACCGATGGACGATTGGATATTGGAAGTGTGGGGTGATTATGCTTGTTTTACTCGTCCTGAAATGAAAGTCGAACGAGTAAGCTACGATGTTATAACACCTTCAGCTGCTAGGGCTATTTTTGAGGCGATTTTTTGGAAACCTGCTATCGTTTGGCATATTACCAAGATAGAAGTATTGAATCCTATAAAATGGGTTTCGGTGCGGAGAAATGAAATCGGGAAAATCGCTTCTATGCCTTCAAAATCCCAAATGGAAGGGACTGTAGAAGAAATGCCGGAGATTATCATTGAAGAGAATAGGCAACAACGCGCAAGTATGATTCTATGTGATGTTCATTATAGGATCCATGCTTATTTTGAATATTTACCTCCTGAAGTACGAAATACTACTTCCAGTGAATCTGAAGACGATAGGACAGACGAATCGCCTGCAAAGTATGCTGCAATGTTTGATAGAAGAGCTCGGAAGGGACAGTATTTTCATCATCCCTATTTAGGGTGTCGAGAGTTCGCTTGTTATTTTAGTCTTATCGATTCTTCAACTTCTAGTCAGGGGAAAAAGCCAATTGCAACAGACCAAGATTTAGGTTGGATGCTTTATGATATGGATTTTTCTAAAAATGATTTTCCAACACCTACATTCTTTAAAGCACGAATGGTCCAAGGTTGTATTGATACCGATGCACGAACTTTGGAGGTCCTCTCATGATACTACAAGCTTTGTCGGAGTATTATTATCGCCTGGATGGAAATGGAAAAGATCTAATCGCTCCATTAGGTTGGGAAAAAAAGGAAATTCCGTTTATATTTGTCTTGGATGAACAGGGATCTCTTTTAAATGTGGAAGATACAAGGGAGGGGGAAGGCAATAAAAAACTTGCCAAGACCTTTCTAGTCCCTCAAGGAGTCAAGAAAACATCAGGTGTTGCAGCAAATCTTCTATGGGATACTGTTGGTTATGTCACGGGGTATCTAGATACAAAAAAAATGTCCGAGACTCAGGCAAAAAAGAAAATCGAAAGACTACCCAAAGAACATCAAGCTTTCATTGAACGCATAGAAACAGAACTGATTGACTCGCCCAAAAAGAGTGCCTTGATTCATTTCCTACATTCGATAAGTTTGGACGATCTTCGTAGCTTTCCTTGCTGGGAAGAGATTGCAGTGGTTAACCCCAACGTTAGTTTTCGTTTTTCTCAAGATCTTCAGTTGTACTGCCAGAACAATGAAGTAAAGAAGGCTTTGGCTAAGATCGAACCGAAAAAAAATGATGCAACTCAGCAGGTATGCTTGGTTTCTGGTGAAAAGGATAGCATCTGTACTTTACATACAGCCATCAAAGGGGTGTATGGTGCCCAGTCTTCTGGTGCAAATATTGTTTCCTTCAACCTCTCACCTTTCAATTCATATGGCAAAAAACAAGGTGAGAATGCTCCTATTAGTGAAAAAGCAATGTTTACCTATACTACTGCTTTAAATACCTTGTTAGGAAAAAACTCAAAACAAAGAATGCAGATTGGGGATGCCTCAACAGTGTTTTGGGCAGGTAGGATGAATCAATTTGAAAAAGATTTCCTAAAATTTTTCGCAGAACCTTCAAAGGATGATCCGAATGCAAATACCCAAAGTATTCGAAGTCTGATGGATTCACCTAAGACTGGTGAATATTATGCTGATTCCTGTGAAGACCCCTTTTATGTCCTAGGTCTTTCTCCTAATGCGGCACGAATTTCTATCCGGTTTTGGTTTAATGGCATAGTTTCGGATTTTTCTAAAAGAATTAGGGTATATTTTGAGGATCTTGCAATTGTGAAGCCGCCGAACGAACCGGAATATTATTCAATATGGCGTCTTTTGGTCAATATTGCTGTCCAAGGAAAAAGTGAAAACATTCCACCGAATATTTCATCTGACTTTATGCGTTCAATACTTATGGGAACTCCCTATCCGCAGAGTCTACTGCAAATGACTTTACGGAGAATAAAAAATGATGGGGAAAACAGGGTTCCCCCTGTTAGGGCAGCATTGCTTAAAGCAATTTTAAATAGGAATTTACGATTATATCCAAAACAAAATCAAAAGGAGTTAGATATGTCACTAGATATCGATCAACCTTCGATAGGGTATCAGCTAGGGCGTTTGTTTTCAACACTAACCAAGATTCAGGAAGAAGCAAACCCAGGGATAAATGCGAGTATCGCTGATAGGTATTACGGGTCGGCGTGTAGCACCCCTGTATCTGTTTTTGGAACATTGATGCGCTTAATGCGACACCACCTGGCGAAAATCGAGAATCCAGGAAGAAGAATCCAACTTGAACGGCAGATAAATGAGATTGTAAGTCATATTGATGAATTTCCTGCACATCTCAATCTGAATGAACAGGGAAGGTTTGCAGTTGGTTATTATCACCAGCGACAAGCTTTTTTCACAAAAAAAGAAACTGAATTGTCTGATAAATAGGAGGTTTGAAATGGAATTGCAAAAGCGTTATGACTTCATTCTGTTATTTGATGTACGTGATGGTAACCCCAACGGAGACCCTGATGCTGGTAACTTGCCAAGGATTGATCCTGAAACTGGCAATGGTTTGGTGACAGATGTCTGTATCAAACGGAAAATTCGTAATTATGTAGATATCGTCAAAGGAAACCAACCTCCTTATGAAATTTACATAAAGGAAAAGGCTATCCTCAACAATTCTAACAAACGAGCTTTTGAAGCCTTGGGAGTCGATCTTGCAAAGGATACCTCAAAACGAAAGGGTGGGGACAAGACAGAGGAAGCTAAGCTTTGGATGTGTAAGAACTTTTTTGATATCCGGACTTTTGGTGCTGTCATGACCACAAAAATCAATTGCGGTCAAGTTAGAGGACCAGTCCAATTCACATTTGCCCGTTCGATTGACCCTGTCATCGCGGCCGAACATAGTATCACAAGGATGGCTGTAACTACAGAAGAAGAAGCTGAAAAACAATCCGGAGATAACAGAACTATGGGAAGAAAATACACGATTCCCTATGGTCTCTACCAAATTCACGGTTTTATTTCTCCTCATTTAGCTCGTCAGACAGGATTTGATACTGATGATTTAGAGCTTCTTTGGGATTCATTGTTAAATATGTTTGACTATGACAGGTCAGCTGCAAGGGGGTTCATGAGTACACAGCGGTTAATTATATTTGAGCATTCCTCACTACTAGGTGACAAGCCGGCACAAGATTTGTTTGCAAGGGTTTCTGTTGAGCGAAAAACAGATCAGGACAAGCCAGCAAGAAGTTTTTCTGATTATAAGGTTACCTTGGATGGGCAATTATTGGATAATAAGAAGAACATAATCCCCGTGTAAAAATTGTTAGTAAATAGAGCCAAACCTAAGGAATCTACCCAAGGGTTTGACTCTATTTTTGTCAGAATGATAAGGAGTGGATTGTGTTTGATGAAAGGGACCTCCTTCCAATATCTTCTATACAGCATCTACTTTACTGCGAAAGACAATTTGCCTTGATTCATTTGGAAGGCCTTTGGGATGAAAATAGATTCACAGTAGAAGGGGATATTCTTCATGAACGGGTTGATATGATTCACCATGAATCAAGGAAACTGTTTTATCAGGAGTACAGTCTTAATATCAGATCCATGGAAATTGGTTTGGTTGGTATTTGTGATCTTGTTGAAGTTTTATACACGCCCAATAGAGAAATTGAAACTATCTGTCCGGTTGAGTTCAAAAGGGGAAGCGCAAAACAGACTGATGTCGATTTGGTCCAACTTTGTGCCCAGGCAATATGTCTTGAGGAAATATTTGCAATAAAGATTCCAAAAGGACAGATATTTTACCTACAAGACCATAGGCGAGTTGATGTGCTTTTTGATAATTGTTTAATTACTAAAACAAAAGGATTGGTTAGGCGTGCTCAAGAATTGTTAAAGGGTTCGTTTACACCTTTGCCTGTTTATCATCCAAAATTATGTGATGCTTGTTCTCTGAAGGAGATTTGCTGTCCAAAAATCATAAGCTCGAGGCAACTTGCTGTTTCTGACTATGTTAAATCTCAAATTTCCTTTAATCGAATGGAGTATATAACTGAAGGATTGAGCAATGATTAAATTATTGAATACTCTTTATGTCAGTTCTCAAGGGTCTTATCTCCGGAAGGAAGGTGAAACTGTAGTTGTTGAGTTGGCTACAAAGAAAGTTTTACAAATTCCAATACATACAATCAAGGGGATTGTTTGTTTTGGGAATGTCCTGTGTTCGCCTTTTTTACTTGGCTTTTGCTCAGAGAAAAATGTTTCGGTTTCTTTCATGACAGAATATGGTAGATTCTTAGCTTCTGTCCGCGGTCCTGTATCTGGAAATGTATTATTACGTCGTCAACAATATCGTTTTGCTGATGATAGCGAGATATCGACGATAATCGTTAAGAATTTGGTTAGTGCTAAGATCGTCAATTGTCGTATTGTTCTTAATAGAGCTATGCGAGATCATGGCACCAAGTTTGATATAAAAAAGATGAAAGAAAGTTCTATAAGCATGGATAGGGCTGTTAGCCAAGTTTTAAGCGCTACTTCAGTGGATGAAGTAAGAGGATATGAGGGGCTTGCTGCAGCTGAATATTTTTCTGTTTTTAATGATTTGATTGTAAGTCAGAAGGAAGATTTTATCTTTCAGACTAGAAACCGAAGGCCACCTTTAGATGAAGTAAATGCTTTACTCTCTTTTATTTATACACTTCTTTCCCATGATGTTCGGTCTGCTCTAGAAACGGTAGGTCTCGACCCTTCTGTAGGGTTTTTGCATTGTGATCGTTCTGGGCGATATGGATTGGCCTTAGATATGATGGAAGAGTTCAGGCCTGTTATTGCGGATCGATTGGTTCTGTCGCTAATTAATAGAGGCCAAGTAAAAAAGAATGGCTTTTATAAAGCAATAAATGGGGCGATTACTATGGATGATGATACAAGGAAACTTGTTCTTGTAGAGTATCAAAAGAGAAAGCAGGAACAAATTCATCATCCCTTTATAAATGAAGATATCCAGATTGGATTGCTCTTTCATGTTCAAGCTACTTTATTAGCGAGGTATATTCGGGGTGATATTGATGGTTATCCACCATTTTTCTGGAGGTAAATCATGATGGTTCTTGTCAGTTATGATATTATGGTTTCGAGTGAGGATGGACCTAAGAGGTTGAGAAGAATTGCAAAAGAATGCACAAATTATGGGCAACGTGTTCAGTTTTCTGTTTTTGAATGCATTGTGGAGCCTGCCCAATGGATCTTCTTGAAACATAAGCTTGAGTCAATCATGGATAAAGAGAAGGATAGTTTGCGTTATTACTATCTTGGAGCAAATTGGACGAGAAAGATTGAGCATGTTGGTGTCAAAGAATCAATAGATTTACAAGGCCCAATTATTGTTTGATATTTCAAAGAAAATGATTTTGCGAACCCTAAGCATACATAAATTACCATTAGGTTCGCAAATTAATTAATTACCTATAAGTTAGATATTTGAAATTTTTCAGCGTAGGATATGACATCTAAAACTATCCTTGTTTCCAACGTTCGCAAATAAGTAGTTGTAATTCCATTTCATGTAATATAATATTTTTAGTACCGTCGCACCCTTCACGGGTGCGTGAATTGAAACAATGACCATCACCCAATAGGAACAACACCAATGACGTCGCACCCTTCACGGGTGCGTGAATTGAAACCTTTACGGGCAATGTGCTTTGATCGATATGCACATAGTCGCACCCTTCACGGGTGCGTGAATTGAAACCACGTCCAGTGCTTGGAGTGATTACAAAGGTACGTGTCGCACCCTTCACGGGTGCGTGAATTGAAACCTCAGCCGTTATGACCGAAGATGTTTCACACGAAGTCGCACCCTTCACGGGTGCGTGAATTGAAACAACCACCAAGCGTACCAATCATTAAAATAACTAGTCGCACCCTTCACGGGTGCGTGAATTGAAACAACCACCAAGCGTACCAATCATTAAAATAACTAGTCGCACCCTTCACGGGTGCGTGAATTGAAACCGCGCATTGCACCCGGTGAACTGGACAACGAAGAAGTCGCACCCTTCACGGGTGCGTGAATTGAAACCACATATTCGTAAATGAGGCACTGCTCAGGACCGTCGCACCCTTCACGGGTGCGTGAATTGAAACACAACTACCAGGTGTAGCTATAACGCTCAAATACTGTCGCACCCTTCACGGGTGCGTGAATTGAAACATCGATTACGAGGGGTCTGTCACTCTCAAAAATGAAGTCGCACCCTTCACGGGTGCGTGAATTGAAACCACCTTTTACCCTGTCGGTAACCGCACCAACTCCAAGTCGCACCCTTCACGGGTGCGTGAATTGAAACCCGTTGATCAGATAGAAGAAATGTTTTCCCGCAAGTCGCACCCTTCACGGGTGCGTGAATTGAAACATCTCCACAGAATCGAAAGGTTGAGGTATCTCGTGTCGCACCCTTCACGGGTGCGTGAATTGAAACCGCTCGGTGACATTGTGTTGCAGGGTGATGATATCGTCGCACCCTTCACGGGTGCGTGAATTGAAACACCATGTGGGCGCAGGATATCGCTTTTACGACTAGTCGCACCCTTCACGGGTGCGTGAATTGAAACTGTGCTCTATTAAGGACAAGGAGTTAACAAATGGTCGCACCCTTCACGGGTGCGTGAATTGAAACATTAGAAACAATGAATCCGATAGCGGCGGCAGTGTCGCACCCTTCACGGGTGCGTGAATTGAAACAACGGATTGAGCATATATCTGCATCCAATGAGTTGTCGCACCCTTCACGGGTGCGTGAATTGAAACCAGTAGTCGTCAATGCTATCATAGTCATATGCGTGTCGCACCCTTCACGGGTGCGTGAATTGAAACCCCGATTGGAACATATCTAAGTTGGCAGACGTTCCGTCGCACCCTTCACGGGTGCGTGAATTGAAACGCATCAAGAGAGATAAAGACAGAGCACGACCGCCTGGTCGCACCCTTCACGGGTGCGTGAATTGAAACTCGTACCAACCGGAAGTGTAGTGAGCGTCGTATGGTCGCACCCTTCACGGGTGCGTGAATTGAAACCATCCATAATCAACAAGGTTTCCGAGATTCTAAGTCGCACCCTTCACGGGTGCGTGAATTGAAACGATTTATCAGATGGATTGGAAATGCAGACTGATTGTCGCACCCTTCACGGGTGCGTGAATTGAAACATGGGCATCCTATGATGTCGGTGGTTTGATAGAGTCGCACCCTTCACGGGTGCGTGAATTGAAACTAAAGTACCCACCGCCACCCCCGGCAACCTTGCTGTCGCACCCTTCACGGGTGCGTGAATTGAAACCTGCTACTACAGCGGCTATTAGATATCAACATGCGTCGCACCCTTCACGGGTGCGTGAATTGAAACACACAATCCTATGTGATTAAGCTAAGCAATTTTGCAGTCGCACCCTTCACGGGTGCGTGAATTGAAACCAAGTGTTGGGAATTTTTTAGCATTCAAGGTATGTCGCACCCTTCACGGGTGCGTGAATTGAAACTCCACACTATCACTCAACTGGAAGGTGAACCATGAGTCGCACCCTTCACGGGTGCGTGAATTGAAACGCATTAATGAGCAAAGGGCTAGGCAAGAAATTGTCGCACCCTTCACGGGTGCGTGAATTGAAACCAGCCGGATATCACCAGCGAAGCAGAGACTGTTGGTCGCACCCTTCACGGGTGCGTGAATTGAAACATATACACCGCAAAAATTAAATGGGATTATTTTTGTGTCGCACCCTTCACGGGTGCGTGAATTGAAACTAGCTATGTAAGATAAGTGGTATAGTGCGAAGCGTCGCACCCTTCACGGGTGCGTGAATTGAAACAATGGGTACCATGCCACCAAGCCTTGCGAGACGTGATGTCGCACCCTTCACGGGTGCGTGAATTGAAACAAACTGGTGGATCGGATAGGCGCTGGGCTGAATAGTCGCACCCTTCACGGGTGCGTGAATTGAAACCCTGTATCCTTGGTGTTTACAGACCAGATGAAAGTCGCACCCTTCACGGGTGCGTGAATTGAAACTTGTTATTAACAGGCATATCATACCCTCCGTTGGTCGCACCCTTCACGGGTGCGTGAATTGAAACAAACAAGTTGTGGATGAGATACCAGGAGTAGATACGTCGCACCCTTCACGGGTGCGTGAATTGAAACGGTAGCAACCCCAGAAATGAAGCTACTCTACGATAGTCGCACCCTTCACGGGTGCGTAAATTGAAACCCCACATTGATATTTCGGGGGTTTGCGAGTGGAAAGTCGCACCCTTCACGGGTGCGTGAATTGAAACCAGTCGAACAAGATACCGGCGTTGGAACTTGAACGTTGCACCCTTCACGGGTGCGTGAATTGAAACCCATTGTAGCAACGCAATCATCCCCGACACGCATGTCGCACCCTTCACAGGTGCGTGAATTGAAACCTGTACAGCCGGAGACAGCTGTTCCTGCTCACGTCGCACCCTTCACGGGTGCGTGAATTGAAACTTGCTCAGACTTGAGAGCATCTTGTAACTTCTGGTCGCACCCTTCACGGGTGCGTGAATTGAAACCGATGGCTATGACGGTAGAAGAAGAGTTGTATGTCGCACCCTTCACGGGTGCGTGAATTGAAACCCACTTGACACTCGATTGTGCGCACTATATAGGGTCGCACCCTTCACGGGTGCGTGAATTGAAACAAGAACCAGATCGAAGCAGCAAAGGTTTTGGTCAACGTCGCACCCTTCACGGGTGCGGGGTGGGTGCGTGGGGGCATGGCGCGAGCAGTAGTATTAACTGTCCACTAAAAAAAGGACGAGATGCAGAAAAAATAGAATCCCATGGGAACCGTGCTATCTTTGGTTTAACCACAAATCAAAAAACACACGGAGACACCATGGGACGTAGGAATCTTACACTGGGAAAGCACTGCAGGGGAAGCCATTTCTCTTGGGGCGAGAGGCTTAAGCTGCAATACTACTTCGCAGGTAGCAACGGATACAGAAAAGAGCGAAGCCCTACGGTACTGGGAATGATTTTCCAGAAGAGCGCCAAAACGATAGGCAGGGAACTGCAACGGGGTATGGTGGAGCATGTGCTCGGAGAAATCCCGTTTTCCCGGGCGGAGTACAATGCGGACCATGCCCAGATCGATGCAGAGGAGAAGATGAAGTACAAGGGCCCGTTGCCCAAGTCGGGCAGGCACTACGCACTGGTGCAAAGGATATCACCCCTGATCCTGAAAGACAAATACAGCCCCTATGCCGTACTGAAGACCCTTGACAAGGATGAGGAGTGGCCGGAGGGGCTGAGAATCTGCGAGAAGACCCTGTACAACTGGATAGAAGCCGGGGACATCCCTGGTGTCACAATCGAGAACCTGCCGAGGAGAGGCAAGGTCAAGCACAACAAGGGCCATGGGGGCAAGAGAAAGCACTCCAACGCGGAGTTCGCCGCCCGGTCCATAGAGCACCGCCCGAGGGAAATCCTCAGGCGCCTGGTGGCTGGTCACTGGGAGGGGGACACTGTCTACAGCAGAAAGAACGGATCAAAGGAATGCCTGCTGACGCTTGTAGAGCGGAGTACCAGGATGGAGCTGATACTGAAGATACCGGACAGGACCGCTAAGTCCGTGAAGGAAGCATTCGACAAGTTGGAGAGGCAGCTCGGAAGCCGCCTGTTCCGGTTGATATTCCTCTCGGTCACGTTTGACAACGGCAGTGAGTTCTCCGATGTGCTGGGGCTGGAGAAGTCGATACTTACCAAGGGAACCAGGACTGTATTGTATTGTATTTCGCCCATCCCTATTGTTCCTGTGAAAGAGGCACTAACGAGAACCACAACGGCATCATCAGAAGATTCCTTCCCAAAGGAACGGACTTCGCCTTCATCAAGGCTAAGGAAGTAAAGGAGATCCAGGACTGGATGAACACCTATCCAAGGAGAATCCTCAACGGTTCTACTCCCTTGCAATCCTTCAAGGAAGCATTCGGACTGATGGATCTTAACATCAAACTGCTGGAGGCATGCTGATGAAGAAAACCAAGAAAGAATTAAAGGGACATTTCTCTTTACAAGAAACCGTGCGTGGGGGCATGGATTGAAACTACTTGACACTCGATTGTGCGCACTATATAGTCAAACGGTAGATTGTATGAACCTGTAAGGAGTAATGATATGTCCAAAGCACATAGAGGAAGTGGCATCCGTACCGAAGTCAACCATGGACGTGGTGTTTGCCCTGTTTGTAAACGCACTGCAGTCAAGGTATTGTATGAAGCCACCGTTGAAGGCGAAAAGGCTAAAGTTTGTAAGTCTTGTAACGCCAGTCTCAAGGCTGCTGCTAAATAAGTGAGCGCTCAGTGAGAGTAAGACTGTCTTTGCAGGCAGTCTTTTTTTGTTTTGTTTTATGATTATAAAAAGAGGTAACAGTGAATTTCTCTGCCAAGAAAGTATATTTGGTCGGTATCAAAGGCACTGGAATGGCATCTCTTGCCGTCCTGTTACATAAAACCGGAGCGAATGTTTCTGGCTGTGACTCCCCTGAAATCTTTTCTACCGATACCTTGCTTGCAGAAAACAAAATACCTGTAATCTCTGGTTTTTCTATTTCCTCTCTCCCTTCTTCTACCAATATCGTCATCCATAGCAGTGCCTACCAGAGAACCCTTCCCATTCTACAAGAAGCTGAGAGAATAGGCCTTGAAATCTATTCCTATCCTGAGTTTCTTGCTTTGTTATCAAAAGAGAGTGACAGCTATGCAGTAGCAGGGACCCATGGCAAGACAACCACTACAGCAGTTGCTTCTTATCTGCTAGCCTCCCTGGGATTCCACGATTTCCCTTTCTATAGCATTTACGGTTCGAACCTGCAGGGTGAGTCCTCGCTCCCTTACCAAGGCAGCGAGGTTGCCCTTTTCGAGGCCTGCGAGTATCAAGACCATTTTCTTTCCTATTCCTTACGAGGAGCCTTGGTAACCAATGTCGATTTTGATCATCCCGATTATTTCCATGACTTGGCCCACGTACAGGAAAGTTTTGAAAAGTTCGTAGTCAATATTCGCCCCAATGGATTTTTAATCTGTTGCAACGATGACCCAGGATCCAAAAAACTTGCCCAGTATTGTCGTGATCGTCGCCCCGATATCACTCTGATGACCTATGGTTTCAATGATAACGGACCGTTCTGGATCACGAAAAACCATTGGGACGGCACCTATAGTCTCTCATGTCTGGGAGGCAGATACTTTGTCCTCCCTCCTTTAAGCGAACCGTTGCTTGACGATTACATCGGAGGAGCTGTTCTGGCACTGGCAATCATGCTCGACAGACCTCAGGTAAAGTTGTATCTCGACGATAGCCAAATTATCAGCGAAGAGGCAATTCCTTCGGTAGCAGGAATGCTTACTGAGCGGCTTGTCTCCTTTCCCGGGTGCGTAGGCCGCTCAGAAGTGATGCTTGAAGAAGGTGGCATTACCTATATAGACGATTATGCCCACCATCCTATGGAGATAAAGGCAACTATCGATATGCTGCACATCAAGTATCCGAAAAGGCCTTTGGCCGTGCTGTTCTGTCCCCATACGGCAAGCAGGACAAAGGCCTTGCTCAAGGATTTCGTAATTGCCCTCAGCCTTGCCGATAAAGTCGTCATACAGCATTCCTATGCATCGGCAAGAAATGATACAGATCTCAGTGAAGACCCTGCAATCCTGTTGGAAAAAGCCCTTTCAACACATATCATGAGGACCTATCGCTGTCATCTACAGACGGTGAGTTATGCTCCCGATGACAAGACTGCCGTTAGTATTATGTCAGTCCAGTTGCAACCGGGCGATTTGTGTATTACGATGGGTGCGGGTAATAACCGCCTTCTGGGCCCTGAAATTGCCCAGGCAAGGAGATCTTTATGAAAAGCATGACCGGATATGGATCAGCTGAGACAATGAACGAAAAGTTCCAGCTCTCGGTAGAAATCAAATCCTATAACAATCGTTTTCTGGATATAAACCACAATATTCCCTTTTTCCTCTCTCCGTTCGAGATGGATATCGACAAGGCAGTAGCTACGGTCGCTTCACGCGGGCATGTAGAAGTCAATGTGCGGGTCAAATCGCTGGTTTCCGATATGGAAATCGTAGTTGATACCCAAGCTGTCGAGCGGTACCGCGATGCCTTTGCCCAGATAGCAGCACTGTCAGGTAAGGCGCTCAAACCTGAGCTCTCTGATTTTCTTGCAGCTGAGGGTGTCATGACCAGTGTGCGCCAAGGTGACAGTGAAATGTACCGGCAACCCTTATTCTCAGTCTTGGATGAAGCTCTTGCCCAATTTGCCCAGAGCAAAGAGAGGGAAGGAAATTCCACCAAGGCAGACCTTACTGCCATGGGTAAAATTGTTGAAGAGGGGCTTTCTGTAGTTAGTGCACATGCTGGGGAACTGGAAGAATTGGTGAAGACAAATCTGAGAAATCGGTTTGAAGAAATGCTCGGGGACCAGAACTATGATGAGAACAGGATCTTGCAGGAAGTTGCTGTCATGTTGGTCAAATATTCAGTCAACGAAGAGATAAAGCGTCTTGCAGTCCATTTGAAAGAATATTTCAAGCTTCTCAACCAGAATGAACCAGTAGGTAAACGCCTCGATTTCCTCTGTCAGGAAATGAACAGGGAGATCAATACTATCGGGAGCAAAAGCCAGATGGTAGAGATGAACCTCCAGGTGGTACGAATGAAAGACGGATTGGAAAATATCCGTGAACAGATCAGAAATATAGAGTAGGGGTTTTTATATGCGCATCGCAATCAGTGGCAAGAGTGGCTGTGGAAATACAACGGTTTCGACCTTGGTGTCGCAGGCTTTGGATTATCCTTTGATAAATTTTACGTTTCGCAACCTTGCAAACGAGAAACATATGGATTTCTGGGACTTCTGCAAGTTGGCGGAACAATCAGACGAATATGACAAAGAACTGGATACAAGACAGGTCGAAATGGCCATGGCCCAAAAGGACTGTGTTTTGGGTAGTAGACTTGCCATCTGGATGCTCGAACAAGCCGACCTCAAGGTATATTTGACAGCCTCGGCCCAGGAACGGGCAAGCAGGGTCTACAAGCGAGAAGGTGGATCCTTTGAAGAACGCCTTGCACAAACCATGATGCGTGACAAGAATGACAGCGCCCGTTACCAGCGCATCTACGGTATCGACAACAGTGATACCGCCTTCGCCGACCTAGTCATCGACACCTCGGATAAAGATCCCATCCAAGTGGCAAAGATTATCATAGCAGAAGTAAAGAAAAGATTGGCCTAATACTGAAAGGAAACTATAGATTCAATACCAGGGGGCTTTGCCTAATCAACAAGAGAATGGCAGGCCTCTTCTTTATTTCTGTTCAAGGCAAATGTCTCATACTCTGATACTTACATCTCTGTTTTCCTGACAAATAGGTATCCATTTGTCCTCCTGTTTCCTATTATACTGACTCAAAGAACTGGGTGATGCTTCTAGGCTGTCATAAAGTCCTTGATCATAGCAATCAGGAAATCTCTCTCAGATGATGGGGGATATAATTCATGGATTTCGTCAAAAGCTTGTCCGAATAATTCGAAAGCCCGGCCTTTTGCTTTTTCCAGTGCTCCAGAGTCCTTGATCTTTTTGATCAAAGCAATAATCGAATCAGATGCTTTTTCGTAACCTGAACTTTGTGCAAACTGGAATACGGAAAAGAGGTGTTCGTTTTGATCAGGATTTGCATTGGCATACAGGATTATCGGAAGACTCTTCTTATTCTCTACAATGTCATCGCCCTGACGCTTTCCAGGATTGCCTTTTTCCAGATTGATAACATCGTCCAAGATTTGGAAGCCAACTCCTATCGTCTCTGCTATATGCCCTGCTTTCCTGATAATATTCATGTCGTCTACTGCAAGTGCTGCTCCGACTTCACTTCCCATCGCAGCGAGACAACCTGTTTTCAAACGACACATCAACTCATATTCTTCCAGGGTAGGGGTTTTTGTGTTGTCATGATGCCAGGAAATATCCATGCCTTGACCCAAATGAACCCGGCGCATATATTTTGCATAAATCTGATAGATACGTAACTTCACTGTATCTTCGACTAAGGATTCATCAATGGCTTTTGTTGGAAGGAAATAGAGTAAATTCCCTGCATTGATTGAGATATCCTCCCCATACATGAGATGAACGGCAGGCTTTCCACGCCTCAAATCAGATTTGTCTTCGATATCATCAATGATCAAGGTCCCGTTGTGAGGCATTTCAATCAATGAAACAAGTTTCTCAGCGAGTTCCAGTGCAGGTTCACCACCTAGCATTTTTGCTGTCAGCATCATGAGCAAAGGTCGCCAACGTTTACCTCCCCTTGCCAGGAGGTCTTTGGCAGGTTCACAAAAATGGTTGAAAACATTCTTGTCAGCACCTAACGTTGAACAGTCGAGCATCCAATCGATCCATTTTTGGTCGAAAGATGCAGGAAATATACGATTCAGTTCGGTCTCTATTTGGTTTAGCCAATGTTGCATGTGCGGATTATAGGGAGACGGGATGTTTAATACAACCCATAGGGGGGCAGTAATGATTGCCTCGCTTTGATCATATCCAAAATCAAGATCCATAGACTTTTGCAGTCAGTCTCAACGAAACGCCAATGGAGTATATGAAGCATGCATACAAGGCTCAGCACGCCATATTTGTTAGTATCTCCCCGTTTACATCCATACCCCAGATATGGTAGTTTTGGCATATGAAAAAAGTTCTGCTGACAGCCTTGTTTATATGTATGGGATTAACCTTGTTTGCTAGCCCCTATATCGGGGTAAGCCAAGGCCTTGGAGCCACTTCAGTGGAGCTGGGGTTTATGACCAGTTCTTTTGAAGAGAATATCTTTGTCGGAATCCCATCTTTAATGGCCATGGATAGCTATAATTCAGATTTCTACAAGACAGTTGTAGTCGGAACCGATTTGATTTACCGGTTCAGACCAATAGGTCCCCTTGTTATAGGATTTGGCCCTACCTTCCGCGCAGCATGGGAAACTGGTAATGCGTTCTCTCTTATGGCAGGGGTGGCTTACCAACTCTCCCTTGAGACTCCCGATGTGATGGACATCCTGTATGTCGAGGGTGCCTATATTCCCGATTTCATGCAATATGAATCAGGAACGGTCACAAACGACTTCTTGGATAAAGCAGCAAAGCAAATCTTCCGCCTTGGATGGCGACATGCTTTCTAAGTACTGTACATTCCTCTAAAAAACCAATATAGTGATATAGTTACATTTTAGTGTAGATACAGACGCAAGGAGATTCCACGGTGAGCATCCCATTGAACAAACTTATCGATTACAAGGGAAATGTCTATGAGATTACCTGTGTTGCCATTAAAGAAGCCATTATTCTCAGTAATCCTGGTTGCGGTGGTAAAGAAATAGAAGAAAATAACGGCAAAATTGTTAGTGAAGTCCTCAGCAGAGCTCTCAATGGCGAGATTCACTTCATCCCAACTGACGAGCAATAGTTCGTATAACCCAGTAATTTTCCTTTTCGGCCCTACCGGGGTCGGAAAGACTGAGCTGCTCTTGAATTTATTCAAAGACAGGTTCTCGGTAGTCAATGCCGATTCCATCCAAGTGTACAGACATTTGGATATAGGGTCGGCTAAGGCGTCTAAACAGATTCAGGAAAAAATCCCTCATTACCTCATTGATATTTTCGACCCCTGGGAGCAATTCTCCGTAGGGGATTTCATTGAGCTCGCAGACAAAGCCTGTGAAGAAATTCGTGCACAGGGGAGAATACCCATTTTAAGTGGGGGAACTGCCTACTATTTCAAGCATTTTCTCTATGGCCTGAGCGAGGCTCCTGCCAGTGACGAACACATTCGGGCCCGTGTCGCCCAAGAGCTTGAAGAGAAAGGGGGAGTGTGGGCGTATGCAAGACTTTGTGAAATAGACCCGGTCTATGCAAACAAAATCCATCCATCTGATCTCTATCGGATATCGCGCGCCCTGGAGGTCTTTGAAACCAGCGGACGGCCCCTCAGCTCCTACGTAATTCCTTCGACTTATCGAAACAACATGCATCCTTTAATCCTCGGCCTTCATCGTGAAAAACAGGAACTGAAAGAAAGAATCATTGCCCGCGTACAGCAAATGTTCGACGAAGGTCTAATCGAGGAAATCCGGACCATCCTGCAAATGGGTGGGAAGAGCGAATGGCCAGGCTTGCAGGGTATCGGGTACAAAGAATTCTTCCAAGCCATGGAAAGCGGAGAAGTCTCGCTTCCCATGATAGCCGACCAGATAGCAAAAAACAGCCGCTCCTACGCAAAGCGGCAGATGACATTCTTTAAAAGCTTTGCAGAAGTGAACTGGATGCAACCAGATGACCAAGAGGCTATTGCCGAGATGGTTGCTGCCTACCTGGCCAAAGAAACCTTTTAGTTTTATAAAGACAAAACCATCAATTTTATGCTCAAGAGTGAAATGTAATGAAGCACTACAGATGCATCATTCCATTTGCAGACTCCGTGTGCCCCAATGGAAATGTGGATTTTCCTTTGCTTACAATTACTGCAAGCGAAAATACTGGCTCAATGAATGGAGTAAAATAGTCTACTGCAGGAATAGAAGACAAGAAGAAGTGTACTTTACTGCATTTTTTTTTATATTGTCTGACGGTGTTTTTATCTTTTGTCCATCTCCTTTTTCTTAGCGAAGGGTGTTGATATATGAGCGTGAGTAATGAAATAAATCTATCTAATGTAAAAAATTAAAATTAACTAATAGTACTCTGTTTGTTTACAAGGTGCAGTTTTGATGCTAGCCTAGTTTTATAGGCTTTGTTGTATGCAAATAGAAATGCAACATATGTTCAGCCGGCTTTCCTAGGCATTGAACCTGTTCGGTAAGTCCTGATTGAAGGAGATTCAGAAGGGGGGAAAACAATCAGAAACCATACATGCGACAAGGCATACTCAATATTTAATTCTTTCCCTGCATACTCATTTTTTTTGTATTGTTACATTCGTTTTTTTCAGTTTGCATATCAACGGAACGTAAGGGTATTCACGGTTTAATCTTCCATGTTTTACAAGTAGTCTGGCTTCAATCCAAAGGAGGTAAGAAATAGTTCTATCGGAAAATGAATCCAATTTTCTTAGCAGCCATACTATTTGTTGCAAAAGAATTCGGGTGGTAATTTTCCCTCCCGAAGGTGAATTTTTTTTCACATTGGAGGAACTATGAATCGAAGATCATCATTTTCAGGTTTTTTGTTTCTTTGCTTTGCGATGCTTATTGCAATTACCCTTATCGTAGGTTGTGAATCCAACATACAAAACAAAGTGGGATCCCTGACAGTATCTACAGGGGCCCAAGAGAAGACAATCTCCCCAGATTCGACTCTGATCGAGATAGCATCGTACCAGGTGAGGGGCGTTTATTCGGATGGGGTAACAACCTTTAGCCAACAATCTCCAATAAACACTATCGTAATTAATGATTTACTTGTTGGTGACTGGACAATTACCTTTGAGGGATTGAATTCCTTCGGCACGGTGATTGCCTCTGCCACACAGATGGTTACGATCAATGCAGGGTATAATACTACCGTAACATTCGTTTTAACCTCTGTCTCCGGTGTAGGGACCTGTGAGCTTACTCTCTCCTGGCCGGTCACGGTTACCTCGGTACATAGGATAACAGTTAGACTCACAGCTGCATCGAGTATGGATGTTTTCGATGTAGAGGCGTTTGCCTTTGAGGCAACACAGGTAGGTGATATACAACAAATCATGAAGACAATCGCAGATATTCCTGTAGGTTCCTATGCGTTGAAGGCTCAGTTCTGGGATGTTTTTGATGCACAGATTGGTCTTACCCTGATGGAAACAGTCAATATCTACGCCGATATGACTTCTACCGGCCTCTTTGCCTTGCCAGAATTCCTGTTCCCGGTCGAGAAACCGACGTTCGATCCTATGGGCGGAAGAATTACACCCGAACAGACAATTGAGCTGACAACAGCCAGCATTGGGGCAACCATCTATTATACGATTGATGGAACAGATCCAAATACTACCAGTATTGAATACGAGGGGCCTTTTACCTTGCCGCACAATGCAACGGTAAAAGCTATTGCGTTAAAAAACTGTATGTTTGCCTCGGCCATTGCATCTGCTGTATTTGAGATTCCTGCTGCCATGCCGACAATTCTACCGGTTTCAGGAACCTATTCCATGCCCCAGGAAGTGACTCTCTTCACGGAAACGGCAGGGGCAACAATCTATTACACCACTGACGGGAGTGCTCCAGATACTTTTAGTATCCTGTATACAGGACCTTTTATGGTTTCCCAAGACACCACTGTCAGGGCAATCGCTACGCATCCCGATTTTGGGGTATCCGAAGAAGTGTCGGCCGAGTATATAATAGTGAACAGCGTTGGTCTGGTTACAGTCGATCCTGCAAACTATACAGTCGAGATCATAGTACCCCCAGAATGGACGGGAGGGCCGGTCATAACAAATGTATGGGCCAGGATCTGGGCAGATGTTGAACCTGATCCGACTGGTGTAACCTACACTTGGTATCTGGACGGGGAGGAGGCAAGAAACCAGGGAGGCGAGATAGCCTCAACTTCCGATTATCTTGATTTGGGCATAGGCTTAGATAGGGTTGCCATCGGTCCCGGACCCCATTCGATCACAGTCACCGTTACCGCCGGTGAGCTTTCCTTCAGTGACTACTATTGGTTCTGTGCATCAGATACTGCAACGATAGGTGCTTCCTCCTTTGCTATCGGAGATGTAGGGCCTGCCGGAGGGCTGGTATTCTACGATGATGAGGAAGATGGTATCGATGACCTGCCAGGATACCGATATCTGGAAGCAGCCCCGGAGGAAACAGAATGGGAAAACAGACAGTGGGGTGCCTATGGATATTCTGTTGATCCAAGTGCCCTGGGTACTGCTCTAGGCTATGGGATGCCGAACACTGAGAATATTGTGAGTTATCATGATAGTCTGGGCACCTTGTATCCTTTGAAAGGAGACTATTATACAAATCCTGGAGCGTACTACTTCAAAAATGATGGGTCTGTAGCAGCAAAGCTGTGTGCCGATCTGGAATACGGAGGGTATGATGACTGGTTCCTGCCATCGAAGGGCGAACTTGATCTTATGTTTACGATTATAAGAAAATGTTGTCCCAGTGATTGGTGCGAACACTCCTATTGGAGTTCCTCCGAATTCTCGCCTACCTGTGCATGGCTACAGAGCTTTGCCTGGTCACAATGGAAAAGCCCCAAATTTGAAAACCATAGGGTAAAGGCTGTAAGGGCTTTCTGATTTTTTCCTAGCTGATCGAATTGGACAATAACTAATGGGGGAACCCTTTTGGTTGATGACCATAAGGATTCCCCCTCTTTGCATGTTCTTTATCTATTCGTATCTACTGGGCTTGAGCAGTCTGCCCAGATAACACCTTGTTAGGAGCAGGGTAGGTCTCTACCTCGATAATCCCCAAGTCCAGTATGCTCTCATTGGTAATGCTGGTTATCTCCGTCCAACCATGTTTAGACAAACCTAGGGTAAACTTCTGAACCTGCTGATAGTGGTACATGAAGGCATGACCTGCACCGGGTTGTATTTCTTCGCTCCCATTTTCTTCAATATAGGCATAGGGAGTATAGAGTATGCTGGTTGCCTTATAGGTGTTATCTCCGATTTGTTCAACCTGCACATCGGTAACCCCGTAGAGGTAAGTCCCTTCCATGATTGCCGGTTTGCCGTTGGCAATCCATTCGTTTGGGTTAACCTGGGTGTTCAGCCCTTCATAGGCCTGCCGCGTCTGTCTGGAAACAAACAGGTTCGAGACTTCCAGAGAAGCTGGGTTCTTTGCCTTCTTGGAAAGTGAAGCCTCCATTTTCTGTACGTCGAGCTCGCTCTGTCCCGTGTAGTACTCGTCAATGATCTGCACATTGGACATCCCTGCAGTGTAAGGTGGCGTGAGCGAAGCCTTAATTGCGCTCCCGGAAATCCAGAAGACAACAATAACCACTGCTGCGATACTTGCAACGATCCAACCCTTCTTTCTCCAGAAAATCTTCCAGTCAGCTCGCTTCTTCTGTTTTTCCAAAAACGGTCCGCATCCAAGATCGAGTTTCAAGTCCTCGCGGCTTGTAGCTTCGTCTCGGTCCTCGAGTGTCCACTGAAGGTCCTCGGTTGCACCGATGAACCAAGATAATACATCCTTGCTCTCTTTGTTTCCGCCAATATCCCTCTGTTTTGTCAGACTGAGGCTAAGCGTTTTGTCGATAAACTGAGAGGTAGCAGTAGGGAGATGCAAAACTGAATACAGGGAAACAGGAAGGGCCCTGAAAGCATCTTCCCTTGTTTCGGGACTCTGGAAAGGAGGAAAGCCCATGCAGGCAAAATAAAGCAGCTGGGTCATCTGGTCACAGAGTGAAAAAGGCTTGTGGTTATCGTGGTGGACCCAGCACGTGCTCTGAAAAGAGCGTACTTCTTCGTTGGCACAGGAAGAAAACAGGTCTGCCAGGTTCTGCGGGAGAATGAGGAATCCTCCGTCCTCCAGACCCCAGATTCTCCAAATGGGGATAATCCCGCTGGAAAGATCAAGAAATTTCGTGCTTACCAGAGAAAGCGCCTTTGCAAGGTCGCGGACAATTGCCAAGGCCTTTGAACGTTTCTTTGTGGCGATATCGGTAAGGGGGAACAAATCCATTTTCTTGAAATAGATGCACCGCTTTTCTTGGGCAATTGTCAGTCCATCCCAGTACCAGCTTTCCACAACGCCACCGCGAATGATATACCCACAGCTTTTCACACCCTGCATCATGAAAGTAGGAAGCTCGATGCCCTTTTCACCAATCGAAATGCAACTGTATTCCTTTCCTTCAATAATTGTATTGAACGTCTCGACTCCGATATCCATCCTAAGCTTCTCCTCTCAGTGCAGCGCAATGCCAGACTATCTTGTCTTTTTCGTCAAACGTATCGGGTACTTCGTCAAATTTCTGGTCTTTGCATTGGAAGGATATAAAATCCCAATGGGAACTTCCCCATGTTTGCCCTCTCAGGGCCTCAAGCGCAGAAATCCCACAGGAAGAAACCTTCCCGTGCCTTTGCTCTTCCAAAAGCGGGGCTCCCGCCTTGAGCAGAGAAGCAAACTGTCTTGCCTGTTCCGTAGCAATTTCTGAGGGAAGAATAGCCGTCACATTTGCCGATACAACAAACAGGACGTCTTTTGTCTCTTCAGCAATCTGGGAAAGTAGGGCAGAAAGAGTCCTGACCTGTCTTGCATCAAGATTCCCCATCAGAAAAGGAAGAACCGGGACTTGGGGGAAATAACTGTGAATCATTGGCAATGTGAGCTCAATACAGGGCTCTTCGATAAAGTAGCTGTCCTGAAGGGAAAGCGCATCGGAAAACCGCGCAGTCAATTCGTCCCGTAGTTCTGTCGGGAACAGTACCTTTCCCGTAGGAATGGAAACACCATCCCCGCTTGGTGCAAAGATGAAGCAGGGCAGGTCACCCTGCAATTGTTCCTGATGCAGAGATCCCAGTAAAACAACCAGTTGCGGATGCAAGGTCTGTGCCCCGGCAAATCCATCGTGTAGTAAATCCAAGGACCAGTCATAGGATGCATGGGGAACCAAGATCGAGGCTGGCAGTTTTGTCAGTGACTTTTTTGGCTCCCTTTTGGTACAGGCTTCTTCGAGTTCGTCTTTATCCTGTGGATAAAAAATAGCATGGTGCTCGCTTTTATGCATGTTCATCCTCTAAAAGTAATCGTGCAAGCCGTCCCTCGTCCAGTACAACCGAAAGATTTTTTTCCTGGGTTGGCAAAACAAGACCGGCTTTTGCCCCTTTTGGTTTCCTCAGGTATTTTACCTGCGTATAATACAAGTCGGCCTTGCCGTCTTTCTTTGCCTTGCTGAATACCAAAGCCAGATTGCCTGCATCGAGGAGAACCTCCAGGGGAACGGTTTTTCCCTTGAGGTACTTGATAAAGACATAGCCTCCGGGGCAATCGCGGGTATGCATCCAATAATCGTTACCCTTCGCATAATGGCGAAGCAACTCTTCGTTTTCCTTGGCATTCCTACCCACGAGCAACGTATATAGCCCACTCTTGATCGTAAGCCCTACCGAGGGTACTACTGTCGGTTTGTCCGCTGTCTCACTGCCAAGCTCCCGTTTCAACCGTTGGATATCCTTGGTCTCATTGCCGGTGAGCGTAAGGATCTGCTCATATTTTTCACGAGTGGTTTCCAGTTCCTGGCGGGCTTTCTCGTATTCAGCCTTGGCATTCTCATATGTACCTTTTGCCTTCTGGTACCGATCATAGAAAAGAGTGATATTTGCATTGGGGGAAAGCTTTGGTTCAAGGGCGATAGTCAAAGGTTTTTTCGTGGTCCAGTCTTCCAGGGTTATCGTTTCCGCATGAGGCTTGAGTAAATGGATATTTGAAGAGAGCAGATCGCCATAAAGCTTATAGGTTTCGAATTTCCCATTTTCTAGCATCTTGCGTTTCAACGAGTTTGCCGTTGCTTCCAGTTGTTTCAACAGCCGGTCCCCTTTGACGGTAACCTTGTTCAGGACTTGATGGAGGGTTTCCTCATTGCTGCTTTTTGAGTACTCATCCTCAATTTGGCGGTTAAAGGAACCTTCAACCCGTTCCCTTACCGAAAAATCCTTTAGGTCTTCGGTTTTTTCCGGCGGGAGAATGAACTGCGATCCGCTTTTCTCGTCTCTCCCGGGCCTGCGGTAGAGCAGGTCGAGGATCTCGTTGTTCTCATCGGTGGCAATGATGTTCGCTCCAGGGCCACTGTAAAAACGCAGATACAGGTTGATACGCTTGCCATGGTTGTCTAGTACAAGCTTGACTAGCCGGTCGAAAGGGACCTGGGTAACCGAGATAACCCTGCCACCTTCGAGATTCGCCCTGCAGAACTGAATAAACCGCTGTAACTTGGCTGTTTTTGTAAACTGTTGCACAGCCAAGGGACGGGTAACCATGTGAAGTCTGCTATAGGGAGTCCCCATCTCGGTATATAACGTCCACCGACCATGCTGAAAGTGGTAGAAATTCCAGCTCAAAGAGTGGAAGTCATGTTGTACGACACCCTGTAGGACACTGTCTTCGAACGGCAGTTCTTCAACGATTAAAGCAATTTCACGCCAATTTAGGGACATTGTTTCTCCGTAGCTTATCGTATGCTATTTTTATGCCACCTGCAAGGTAGAATGAGCCGCACACCAGAATTGCCTTTTCACCAGGAGTCGTTTCCAGAGCCAAGGAAAGTGCTTCTTGGTTATCTTCTACCAAAAAAAGCCCTATATCCTGATGGTTCTCCTTCGCCAGGGATTTGAAAGTCTCAGCTATCAGGGAAATGTCACTCTTTTTGTAACTCCCCGGTTTCGAAACGATAATATGGTCGAAATATTGAAGCACCAAGGAACACATTCCCCTGTGGTCTTTGTCTTCCAGGGCCCCATAGATGAGAGTATTCCCCTTTCCATACAGCTGGGAGAACGATTCAAACAAGCCCTGCAGGGAATGGATGGTATGGGCACCGTCTAAAAACACATCGGGCTCTGTCCCAATCTTCTGGAATCGTCCGGGAAGCGAATTCTGTTCGAGGGCTTCAAGCGTATGTTCATTGGTCAGGCCTAAGGTTTTAAGCACCAGCAAGGCTAGGGCACAGTTTTGTGCCTGCACCTGTCCAAGCATCTTCAGCGAAAGGTGTTCGCTCGAACCATCCTTCCACACATAGGAAACTTTTTCGCCTTCCTTGGTCGTCTTGTAACTATAACTTTCCAGTTCCTGGGAAAGGAATCGAATGGGACTACCCTGTTCCCTCGCTTCCTTCTTGAAAACATCATAGGCTTCCTTGGTTTCGAATCCTACAAAGGAAGGAACGCCTTTTTTGATAATCTTGCTCTTTTCAAAGGCAATGGCCCCAATGGTATTGCCCAGAATTTTGGTATGTTCGAGCTCGATAGGGCAAAGGACGCTTGCCTCGGGAATAATCGTATTTGTTGCATCAAGCCGACCCCCAAGGCCTGTCTCGATTACAGCCCACTGGCATTTGGCCAAGGAGAAAAGCAAAAAAGCATAGGCTGTATAGAGTTCGAATGTAGTAGGGGTGGTTTCGCCCCACTCGTCGGAGAACGTGAATCCTTCAAGTCGGGAAAAGAGTTCATTACCTGCCTGTATGAGCATTTCGTCATCGAAGAACGTCCCGCCTAGTGTGAAACGCTCCCGGTAATCGACCAGATGGGGGGAAAGGTACAGACCGGTTTTATACCCGAGGGCGTGTAGGGCTGAGGCAAGGAAGCTTGCCGTAGAGCCTTTGCCTTTCGAACCTGCGATATGGATTTTCTTGTAATCAAGCTCGGGGTGTCCGATGTATTTTAGGATTGCATGCATTCTGTCCAGCCGGTAGGTGCGGGTGGTGTAATGGGTGGTTTGTTTTTCCAAATTGGTGAAGGTTTCCATGTGGGAAACTATGTCATCGAAATGAGTAAACTGCATATCTGAAAGTACCTCGGGCGTAACTGTAGTACCATACGCCGGTTTGGTCAACAAAACCCTGTTCAGAAAAACAGATAGGTGTACCCGTTTTTCCCCTGGACCTTCTCAGTCTGTACCGAAAAGGCCTTGCTGATCAATGCTGATTGTTCAGTATGCCCAGGGGAATCATAGCTGAGGATCTTCCCGTTTTCCATCAGGCATATAGCATCACAATAAAGCAGGGCAGAATTGATATCATGCAGTACGGCAACAACCCCTTTCCCTTCGTCCCTTAGTTCCTGCATAAGGCAGATAATTTCTCTTTGGAAGCCGAGGTCAAGAAAGGTTGTCGGTTCATCGAGGAATACATAGTCGGTATCCTGGGCCAGAACCATAGCCAGATAGGCTTTTTGCCGTTCGCCCCCACTCAGTGACTGGAGGTTCTTATACCTGAGTTTTTCAAGATCCATTCGTTGGATGGCTTTTTGCACGATATGCCAATCTCTCTCTGAAGGGTTTCGGGAAAAATGCTGGTAGGGGAATCTTCCGTGCATGACTAAGGTCTCAACAGAGAGGGAAGGATTTGATTGCATCTGCGAAAGCATCGATACCTTTTGAGCCCAGGGCTTCTCGCCATAAGCCTTTCGTTCCTTACCATCCAGAAGAACCTTTCCTTTCGTTGGTTTGACAAGGGCACAGGCTGTTTTCACAAGCGTAGATTTCCCACAACCATTCTTGCCGATGATTGCAACAAATGAGGCTTTGGGAAAGCCGATGGATAGATTCTCGAGTATTTGCTTTTGACCGTAACTTGTGTATATGGATTCGAGGCTAAGCAAGGATCGATCTCCTTTTTCTATCGAACAGCAAATACAGAAAGAAGGGGCTTCCCACAAAGGAAAGTACGATTCCCACAGGGATTTCATAGGGGGCAAACAGAATCCGCGAAAGGATATCGCATCCTATTGCCATAATGGCTCCGCAAATTGCGCAGAAAGGTATCATTGAACTTCGTTTGGTACCAAGCAACATCCTGACCAGGTGGGGGACTATAAGGGCAATGAATCCGATCAGGCCACACATGCTTACCACGCTGCCGGCAAGGAGGGCTGACAGAAATAGTGAGGCGAAGCGCACTCTCTCAATAGGTACTCCCAAAGACTTTGCCGTCTCATCACCTAAAAGCAACATGTGCAAGTTCTTCTGGAGTATTAGCGAAATGGCAATGCTTCCAAGGATGAACCAAGCACAAAAACGTAACTGGTTTTCGGTAACAAAGGAAAATGAGCCTATGAGAAAGTCAGTTCTCTGCATCTGGGTGTCCGGGAAAAGGGTGATAACAGTATCACTGCAGGCAGAAAAGAAACTCGAGAGAGCAACCCCTGCAAGGAGTATGGTCGTGCGGGAGGCTTTTGTAGTTTTTGTAAGAAAGTATACTAGCAAAACCGAAACCAAGGCTCCCAGAAAGGAAGCAAATAGCGTATAGCTTACGAGATGGGGGAACAAGGCTGAAAACAGAACCGTTGCAAACAGGGAACCGGCATTCACCCCGATGATATTCACACTAGCCAAGGGATTGTGCAAGGCTGTCTGCAATAGATATCCACTCACAGCGAGGGCCATTCCACACAGCAAGGCTGCAAGGGTTCTGGGAAAACGTACAAATCTTACAATCCTGAAAGCTGTGGAGGTTTGGTCTTGGTGGAAGAGGATTTCCAAAAGTTGGTTTCCTGATATATTCGTTGAGCCCAGGCAAAGGCTGGAGAGGAACAACAAGGCCAATAGAGCGGTGGAACCCCAAAAAGGCGTGTTGTCAAAAGATAATGTTTTCAAGGTATGCATAGCTTTCACTCCAACGGGCATTCGGTTTGTACTGGAAGAGCTCTTTTGGCAAAAACAAATAGTGGGCTTGTTGCACTGCCTTAAGGTCTTTCCATGCAGGATTCGAGGCAAAGTATTCTTTCATTGCTTGATTTGCCTGGTCGCTGTCTCCCATGGCAATGGCAAGGATAAAATCAGGGTTTTCTTCCAGAATAGCTTCCATTCCCAAATCAGATAGCAAAGAAGGGCGGCGACTTACCAGGTTGTCAGCCCCCAATTCTGTAAGCATCACGTTGATCATGGTATCGGAAGCAAGGGCTTTGACTGAGAGTGCAGAACAGCGGACGAGTAAAACCGTGGGTTTTTGTACACGGTAGGTCCTTTTTGCCAGAAGAGACTGGATTTGTTCTTGCACTTCAAGTCCATTTTTCCTGTACAGATCCTTTCTGCCTGTGATATCAGTGAGGATATTGAGCATCGAAAGAAAATCCTCAAAATGTTCTACTTTGAAAAAGGCATGGGCAATTCCCGACTGTGTCAAAATATCCGATAAAACTAGGTGGGAAGGAATGTCGGCTGAGAGTAATACAAAATCTGGCTCGAGGGCAATGATGGCCTCTATACTGGGATGTTTGACTGTCCCGATGATGGCCGTATTGCGATCGATCGAGAAATCCCGTTGTGAAATCACATCATTGGTAACGCCTATAATCTCTCCCCCCGCCTCTAGCCAAGCTTCGCAATACGAGCCAAAGGCTGAAATTACCCTTTTGGGCTTTGCTGCGAGTGTGACAGAGTTGCCAAGGGCATCGGTGAATTGGAGATAGGTACCTGCTCGCAGGTTTTTAGTACCGGTATCGGTTCGGGAGCAAGACAGCAGGATTGATACCAGCAGAAGTTGTAGGCAAAGAAAACCCAACCATTGTCTTTTGTTCATAGCTCACTATTGTCCATCATGAAGTATTGCTTCTTTCTGTTCGAGCAGGGTATTGCCTTCCAGCACGAGCTGTATGGTTTCTGTACCGAGCCTATCGACCAAAGAGGCAAACCGTTCACCTTTACTACCTTGCTGAATGAAAAGCAGAAGGGCTTTTTCCACCATGTCGAGCACCTCGGCTCTCGAATAGAGAGCAGTGAGTCTGGTTCCGATCCGTACACGTTTGCCCCATCTTCCCCCGAGATACACTGAGAACCGCGTTTCTTCCCCGACTATTGCAGAGAAAGGACAATGTTCGATGCAGCGTCCGCAATTATTGCAGATGCCTCTCTCTATCGTAGCTTTGCCTGCCTTGGTAATTGCCGTGAGGGGGCACGCCACCTGTGCTTTGCAGATTTTGCAGGCCTTGCATTTTGCACTGTCGAGAGAAACAATTTTTTGGGCAACAATCCCAAAATCATTGAGATCCGGTTTCACGCAATTGTTCGGACAGCCCCCGCAGGCAATCTTAAACTTATGGGGAAGTGTGACCGATTGATAGCCTACATAGAACCTCTGATGGATTTCCAGGGCCAGCGACTGGGTATCGCATAGGCCAAAGGTACAGGTGGTTCCTTTGCAACTGACCACAGGGCGCACCTTATGTCCTGTACCTCCGGTCTCAAGGCCTTGCCCTGCAATGTATTTTTTAAACGATGGGATAGTTTCAAATGCAATGCCTGGCAATTCGATGGTCAAGCGGCTGGTCATGGTTACCATGCCGTTGCCATACCGGTTGGAAGCTTCACAGGCACTTTTCAGCTGGTCTGCGGTAAGGCAACCGTTCTTTGTAATGATTCGGGCCGAAAAAGAATCGACACTCCGGTTTTTTAGGAACCCTTGTCCTTTCAGCTCTTTTATTTCTTCAGTGGTTGGTTTCATACAGTCGCTCCTTCTTTTGGACAGGAGCAGTATAAGAAAGAAAATATATAGCGTAAATACTATAAAAAGAATATAAAATATAGTAAAAACATTATATATAGGAGTTGCCCATGACCATACGTGATGTTAGGATTTTCTGCGAGGTAGTCGAAACCCTTTCCATGAGCAAGGCCGCTGAAAACCTTGACTGTGCCCAGCCAACGGTAAGCCATGTGATAGCAGGAATAGAGGCTGACTATGGGGTTCGTTTGTTTGAACGGTTTTCAAAACGTCTGTATCTGACCGAGGATGGGCAATACCTGTATTCCCATGCACGTGATCTTCTTTGTGTGTATGATGAGATCGATACAAATCTTGGTGCATACAGCCATCCAGTGTTGGTAAGAATCGGAGCTACGATAACCGTGGGGAGTAGTGTCATGCCTGCCCTCTGTTGCACCTTTGAAAAGGAACATACAAATCTAAACCTCAAGGTTGTTGTCGATAATACCAAGACTATCGAACAACTCTTGCTCGAAAATAAGCTGGACCTTGCCTTGGTTGAAGGGACGGTATCGAATACAGACTTGGTTACAGATCCTGTAGTCTCTGATGAACTGGTTTTGGTCATGTCCCCTGATTTCCCATTTTCCTTCCAAAACAGCTGTAGAGCAGAAGATTTGGCAGGGTTGCCTTTTATATTCAGGGAAGAGGGGAGTGGAACGAGGCAAAGGTTCATTGAATTCCTTTCGGCGCACAAAACCAACGTGCAGGAAAAATGGGTGTGTCATAGTTCGGATGTTATCTTGAATGCCGTAAAGAGTGGGCTAGGGTTGACAGTAATTTCTTCTCGCCTGGTCAGCAAGGATTTGCAGATGGGGAAACTGAGAAAGATTCAGCTGGCTGACGCAAATTTTGTGCGTGCTTTTAGCCTCGTCTACCACAAGGACAAATTTTTCACTCCCCAGCTTGAGGCTCTCGTGAAGAAAATCAAGACACTTGAGTGAGAGTGACTAATAGTTATAAAATACAATATGACGGATGTTGAAAAAGTGTAAGAGAAACCTTGATTTTTGGTTTTGTTCTGCCTATAGTTTAGATGTATTGGGTTTTGAAAGAGAAAAACCTATAGGAGAAGGCACATGGCAAGCAAAAAGGTATCCGAAAAACGTTGGGATTTCCTTGAAGAATTCAGAGGAAAAGATTTTCAAGGGGAATGGCCTACTATTGTTGAAATGTTTAATATCACAGTAAAGAGGTATCCTAATAACAGGTGCTATTCGGCCTTTGTTCCCAAGAATGAGGTATTTACCTTTCTTGAAGTGCAGGGTATCGTCAAACGGTTGGCCAACTATCTAATTAGCCATGGTGTCAAAAAAGGTGAGAAAATCGCTGTATCGGGAAAGAATAGTCCCGAATGGGCCATTGCCTATCTTGGAATTCTTTTTGCAGGGGCCATAGTCGTTCCCCTTGACAACACCTTCCGCGACGGGGAAATGGAAAAATTGCTTGCCTTTGCCGATGTCGACCGCATTTTTGCCGATGCAGACCGACTGAAAACCCTTGATTCAAAGAATACATTGGGCTTGGTTGAGAAAATCAGTCTGGAAATCTGCAAGGATTTCCCATTTGTCCTTGACTGCCAGGTCGAAGAAGAGCAGGAAAGAGAAAAAGCCGATGTACTGGATACTGCAGCAATTCTCTTTACCAGCGGGACTACCGGGACGCCCAAAGGGGTGATGCTCAGTCACCGGAATCTGGTTTCAGATGCCTATCTTGCCCAAGGGAACATGTGGATCTATCCCGAAGACGTATTCTATGCGATTCTTCCCATCCACCATGCCTATACCATGCTTTCGGTATTCTTTGTTTCGATGAGCGTCGGTGCCGAAGTAGTCTTTGGAAAGAAACTGGTGATCAGTCAGGTTTTCAAGGAAATACGCGAAGGTCATGTAACAATGTTTCTCGGCGTCCCCATGCTCTTCAACAAGATGATTGGCGGCCTGATGAACGGGATCCGGGAAAAAAGTATTATTCTCTATGGAATAATCCGGTTCCTGATGAGTGTCTCCGGTTTCCTGAAGAAAGTATTCAAGGTGAATATCGGCAAGAAAATGTTTGGGTTCCTCTTGAAAAAGCTTTCCTTGGAAAATAACAGGATCTGCATTTCCGGTGGTGGGCCGCTTCCTTCCTCCACCTTCAAGATGTTCAATGAACTGGGCATAGATTTCGTCCAGGGCTATGGCCTTACCGAAACCAGTCCCATCACGCACCTCAATCCCGTTGAGGCCTATATCGAAACCTCGGTAGGCAAAGCGATTCCTGGTGTCGAGGTAAAAATCGTTGACCCCGATAGCGATGGCAATGGTATTATCTACCTCAAGGGTTCGATGGTCATGCAGGGATATTATAAGAATCCCGAGGCTACGGCCGAGGTCTTGGAAGACGGTTGGCTGAAGACAGGGGATGTCGGTCACCAGGATGCAAACGGGTACCTCTATCTGACCGGGCGGGAAAAGAATGTCATTGTCACTGAAGGTGGCAAGAACGTCTTCCCCGAGGAAATCGAGGACCATTTTCAGTTGTATAACGAGATCGACACTATCTGTGTATGCAAATATAATATTGACGTGAAAGCAAAGAAAGAAGGTATCAGGGCATTGATTTACCCTTCTGAGACCTATCGTGAAAAGATGGAAAAGGAAAACGGAACATCGAGCAAAGCCCTTATTGCCCATCGGATGGAAGAAATTGTAGCTGAGGTTAACAAGGAATTGCCGGTTTATAAAAAGATTACCCGTGTACAGGTTGTCGATGAGCCGTTCGAAATGACGAGTACGAAAAAAGTTAAGCGCTTTGTAGTTGCACAGAAGTACAAGGACTAGGTATAGTTAGGCTATGAATAGTAGTGTACGGAGTTTTCTGAAGGCAAAGGCCCAGAATCTAAAACCGGTCGTAATGGTCGGTAAGGGTGGCGTAGATCCCAGGATTGTTACTGCCCTTGATGAGGCTCTCACCAGTCATGAACTGGTGAAGGTGAAGTTCCAGGCTTTCAAGGATGAGAAGAGAACCCTTGCCGAACAGCTTGCAGTCGATACAAAGAGCGAGTTGATCGGTATCATGGGGTTTATTGCAACCTTCTACCGCGATAGCGAAAACCACCTCATGCATTTCCCAAAGGAATTACTGAGGAAGGGGGAGTAAGGCAACACCTGGTTGCCTGCTAACTAAGACACCAGCTAACCCCTGGTGTTTTTTATTCGGTTTTTTATATGAAAATCCCTGTTTCAGGGAAAACTGGGAAAAGAGAAAAAGCGCAAGCCCCCATTCCAACGGAACAGGGACTTGCAAGTAGAGAAAATCCACCAGAAGGTGATACTCATTAGTACCACAGGGGCTCTTCCCTTGCAATGGTTAATTGCTATTTCCCTTGAAGCAATCAAAATCCAATGCCGAAAGCTTCTTTTCAAGGCTGTTTCTCCTCGAAAGTATACTCGACATTTCCTGGGGATTCCAAAGTCTTTCCGCCAGGATCGATAACCGTGGGAAAAGCATATATTCCGCATGTTTGGAATATACGATTTTTTCGGTCCAAAGGTTTCCTTGTCCACCAAGCACCATTTTCTGACTGGCCTCGTCCAGATCAACAGGGCAGGGATTGAAAAGGGCCGTGTCCTGAAGCGTGGTTACTCCCAGATTGCCCGGTTCCTCAATACTGTCGAGGTGCTTGTAATCGAAGTAACACCCTGCTGTGTTGGGGCTCATTATTATCTGGTGGCCGAGCTCGCTTGCCTTGCGGCCTCCCTCTGTTCCTCTCCAGGACATAACAATAAGGCTTTCTGGTAAACCAAGTGTTTCGCTCCCTTCAAGAACCTCATCCCATCCTATGGGCTGCTTGCCCTCATCCTCTACTATTTTTGCGACTTGGGTTGTCATCCAGGCTTGGAGTTCCTTTTCGGAGTGCAGATTGTTTTTTTGCATCCTACTTTGGCATTTCGGGCATCGCTCCCATTGGGCATGGGGACATTCATCCCCACCGATATGGATATAAGGACCGGGGAAAAGCCTGGCCAGCGTAGCGATGGCAGCCTTGAGGAATTCCAAGACCTCGTCATTTCCCGCACACAGTACATCTTCGAAAATACCCCAGCGGTCCTGCACTGCATAGGGCCCTTCGGTGCAGCCGAGATGGGGATAGGAAGCAAGCAAGGCAGAGGCGTGGCCTGGGGTTTCGATTTCAGGGATTACCACCACTTGGCGCTGTTTGGCATAGGCTACTATTTCTTTGATCTCTTCTTCCTGGTAAAACCCGCCATAGGTAGTCTGTCCCGAATATTGGAGTTCTGCCCGCTTAGACCCTATCGTCTCAAGGTTTGGATAGCCATCTATAGGGAAACGCCAGCCCTGGTCATCGGTAAGATGCCAATGGAAACGGTTCAGGTGGTGCAGTGCCGCCGCATCGATGAGTTTCTTGATGAATGCAGGTGAAAAGAAATGCCTGCTGCAGTCGAGCATGAAACCACGCCAGCTGTATAATGGTTCGTCCTCGATTTTGCAACAGGGGATGATGTTGTCATTGGCCAGTGCCATCTGCCTAAGGGTCATGAAACCGTGAAACGCCCCTTCAGACTGGGAAGCTGCGATAACAACCTGGTTTTTGGTTACTTTAAGGGTGTACCCCTCCCTCGGTAGCGTGTCTGTCTTTTTCAAAAAGACATCTTCTCCCCCTAAGTTGCACTGTAACTGTTGCTGCGCAAGTTCAGCGATTTCTTTGAATTCCGGTGCAAAGCTGATGGTAGTGCCGTTGTGGAGACGAAAGGCCCCTTCTAGGTCTACGATATGCAAAGGAAGAGGCATAAGGAGTTCCGATGCCTTCTTTGGTTGTTTTTTCTGCATTGTTCCTTCCTTTAAGGTACCTGTTTTCTTACAAAACCCTATGGTCCGCTCTCCAGTCAGTTGGAAAATATTCTTATTGACAGGGGCTAGGACCGATGGTAGTCTTAGTTTGTACAAAGAGCAAACAAACTAATACAGAGGGTTTACTTCCCTCCATCTTAAAGAAGCAAATGAGAATAAACAATAATAATTTTCAGAAAAACGCCAATACCTCCCTCGTTTCCCAATTGATATGGAAGAGCCCAGGGATCAGTCGTGTCGATATCGCCCGGGAACTGAACCTCTATCGGTCGACGGTTACCAATATCATCTCCGCGCTCATCGACGATGAAGTTGTCTATGAGGGTGAGGAAGGAAGCGGTATGAGCAGGGGAGGGCGAAAGCCGATCATTCTCAGACTCAATGAAAAATTTGGCTGCGTGGTTGGTTTTGATATCCAGCCTTCCCATTATCGTGCCGTGATACTCGATATCACCGGTTCCTTGCTCTGGCAACAGAAAGGTGCCCTGCCCAAGGTTGACTTTGACGGGATCCTGTTGTTTCTCATGGATCTTGTCCTCTCGGAGGTGAAAAAAATCAACATTCCCTTGCTTGCCGTATGTGCAGGTATTCCCGGGATTGTAAACTCTGACAACGGAATCATTGTCTATGCAGAACCCTTTAAACTAAAAAATTATGATTTTCATTCATTCTTTGCCAAACGCTATGATGTTCCGGTATTCGTTGAAAATGATGCCAACTGTACCGCTTGGCTGGAAATGACCATTAACCGCAATATCCATCTGGGGGATTTTGTCTGTTTGATAGCTGACTACCATGAGGGAAGCTATCAGTTTGGAGACCGTTCAGGCATTGGCGTAGGCATTGCCCTCTCCATTGGCGGAAAAGTCTACCATGGGTCTCACCACAGTGCAGGTGAATTCTGTTCCTTGAGCTGGAGGGAAGAAAGCATAGGTCAGACTGGTTTGCAAGAGGATGTATTGATTCGCTCAGTTTCTGATCCCCAGGCCTTGGCAGTCTGGATGAACGATCTTTTTTCTTCGCTTGTTCCTGTCCTCTCTGTAATAGACCCGCGTTTCCTGTTCATCCACGGGAAACCCTTCGATGATGAAGACAAGATTCAAGGGATGCTCAGCAAAGACTGTCCCCAGTTTCTTGCCTTACTGGAAAAAATCGGATGCAAGATGGTTTTCAATGCACATGATGAATCGGTAGTTGCGAAAGGAGCTGCTACTATGTACTTGCAGAAACTCTTCGCTGTTCCTGAATTATCGGAAACTGAGAGCAGAACCCATTTTGACTGGGATGATGTAATTAATCAGGCCTATCCGATGAAAAAAAGCTATATTTTACAGAGCGGGAGTGATGACAATGAGTAAGCATCAATCGTTAAAATCTTCACTTTCATCCTCACGTAGGGAACAGAACCGTGCTTACTGGATGTTGGTTTTGCCTGGGGTTATCATATACCTTGCGGTAATGGCTTTTCCTACCATATTTTCCATTGTTTTGAGCCTGAGCAGTTATAACGGTGGTAAATTGTTCAATGCACAGAACCCTGCTGCGTTTGTGGGTTTGAAATGGTACAAACGCCTGTTCGTTGATGAATATTTTTACCTTGCCCTGAAAAACAATCTCTGGATTGTCTTTGTCTCGGTTTTCGGCCAGATTCCCCTGGGGTTTTTCCTTTCCTATGTACTCTATAGGGGTATTGTAAAGAGAACGGATTTTTTCCAGACAATGATCTATCTGCCCTGTGTCATCTCTACGGTTGTAATAGGTATCCTCTGGAAATCTTTCTTTGCACCGTACGGGGCCTACCCGGAATTGGTCAGGCTTATAAACCCGGAATTTGAATATTCGGTTTCCAATCACCCTATGTTCCCGGTTCTCTTTGTCATTCTCTGGATGTATACCGGAACCTACCTGATTATATTCATGGCCAACTTGCAGAAAATCGATGCCGCAATTATCGAGGCTGCAAGGATTGACGGGGCATCAGAAGGACAATCTCTGCGCTATATCATTCTTCCGGCCCTCTCAGGGGTCCTTGTGACAAGTTGCATTCTGGCTATCAGCGGTTCATTGAAAAGTTTCGACTTAATCTATGTTATGACGGGAGGGGGGCCTGCAAACAGGACCAGTGTCCTCTCTGTCTATATGTTTGACAAAGCCTTCAGGGGAGCCCCGAATTATCCATTGGCAAATGCTATCAGTACCGTGATGGTAACAATCAGTTTTATCCTTATCGGTTTGACCAAATGGGCCGAGAGTAAATTCGGGGGGAGAGAATAATATGTCTGATATCAAAGATACCAAAAGCCCCCGGGCCCGTTTCGGTTTGTTTCTGACCTATCTGGTTCTCCTTTTCTTTACGCTCATGGCAATCTACCCGCTCATCTGGCTGGCTATGAATTCTTTCAAGACAACAACCGAATTCCAGCTTAATAAGCTGGGGGTTCCAAAAGCCTGGGTCACGATCAATTACCAGGATGCCTGGGTAAGGGGAAAGTTTCCCCATCTGATTTTCAATAGTGTAATCTATACGGGAATTACTACATTGGTCACCTTGGTTTTCTCCTTTATGGCCGGGTTTGCCTTTGCAAAGATACCCCATAAGGCAACCAAGATTCTGCATGGTTCCTTTATCATCGGGCTACTGTTGACCTTACAGTCTATCATGGTTCCCTTGTTCCTTATCATCAACTGGACTGGATTATACAACTCTCGCCTTGGGGTCCTGATTCCTTATATCGGTATTGCGATGCCTATGGGGATTTACCTGGGAACCGATTATATTAAGAGTATTCCCAATGCCTTGATAGAATCGGCAAGGATTGACGGGGCAACCTATTTGAAGATATTCAGGACTATCATTGTCCCGATGGCTTTGCCTGTTGGTGTTACCGTTGCAATTCTTACCGTTACCGGTACTTGGAATGAATTTATGTTGATCAACATTCTGACCAGCAGTGATGCCCTGAAGAGTCTTCCTGTTGGGGTTCAAAAATTTGCTGGGGCTCTTTCCAGCGATTTCGGAAAGCAGTTTGCGTCTTTGGTAATAGGCTTGTTGCCCATGTTGATATTCTACATGTTCTTCCGCAAGGAGATTACCAAGGGAGTCGCAACAGGGGCTGTCAAAGGGTAGTCTAACAGACTTTGTTCTGGGAAAAGCACAACCCTAAAATTGTTTGACAGCTGTAGGTACGCATGGTAGCATTTAGTTTGTACAAAGTATGAACTAAATTGGTCATGAAGGATTCACCCTTTTTTTGGGGTGAATGTGCTATTGACGGGGTAGGCAAAAACCTACCGATTGTAAGCTCATGAGAAGTCATTAGGAGGTAAAAATGACTATAATGAAACGAATTTCTGTATTGGCTCTTGCTCTGATGATGGTAGTTACATCAGTATTTGCACAGGGGACCAAAGAAGATGCATCTGCCAAAGGGCAGACAGAATTGACTGTTCTGAACTACATTGATATGTCAGAACCGAACAGTGCAAACGAAGTCAAGTTGATCTGGGATAAATTCAATGCAGAAAATCCTGACATCAAGGTTATCCGTGAAGACTTGTTCAATGAGCCGTTCCACCAGAAGACAGAAGCCTATGTAGCAAGCGGCAAAGTGCCAGATGTATTATACATGTGGCCCAGCGGACGTTCCACCAGTCTTCACACTACCAAAAGCGTGAAGGACCTCATGCCGTTCCTGGAAAAAGATGGCTTGGTAAGTTCCTACAACCCTGCAACCCTGACCCCGCAGTTTGCTGGATTCCTGGGTGAACTTCCCAACGGTATTACGACGACCCATATGCTTTATGTCAACACGAAAGTGCTCAAAGACAATGGTTTGACCATGCCCAAGTCCTACAATGAGATGAAAGCAATGGTAAAGCCCCTAAAGGCCAAGGGTATCGACTTGATCGCAATGGATAATATGGACGCATGGGTCATGCAGAGTTGCTTGTTCTCCATGGTAGTCGGTCGCTTTGGAGGCACTGACTGGTATGGCCAGCTTGCTTCCGGCAAGATTTCCTTTACCGATCCCTGGTTCATCAATTCACTGAGTCTTATTGATGATATGTATAAATCAGGTATGATCAACCGTAACAGTCTTTCCAGTCCTTACGGTTCAAGCCGTGGTAGCTTTGCAGCCGGAAAGGCAGCCTTCTATATCGATGGCGACTGGTCGACTGCTTCCTTCCAGACTGATATGACCACCGGACAGGCTTTGTTGAGCCCAGCTGTGCAGGCTAGTGATATCGAACTCGTTGTTCTTCCTGAGATTACCGGTGAGGTAATTCACAATTCCAACAGTGGCGTAGTCGGAACCGGTTGGGGCATGAGTGCCAACATTCCAGCAGGATCTGCAAAAGAAGAAGCCGCTTGGAGACTTATTAAATTCCTCGAAGGCGAATATGCCCAGACGTATCGTTTGTCAATCGGTGCTTCTTTCCCCTCCAACCTCAAAGTCGATGTTGCCAAAGTTGTAAAAGAAAGGAACCTCGAACCCCTGGTAGCCAAGAGGGCTGATTACTATAAGAATTTCAACACCATTACCCCCGTTATCGACGGAGTACTGGCTGGAGACGTTTACAATGTAATCAACACCGGATTGCAGGAAATCGGTCTTGGGTCTAAGACCCCTGCCATGGTAGCCCAGAATGTCCAGAAGGCATGGCAAACCTGGAAAGCCAACCAATAAGCTTTACCGCTAAATCGTTTTGACAAAGTAGAGGGGACCGGAAACGGCCCCCTCTCTCTTGGTAAGACATAAGAGTTGACAATTCTAGTGGCTGCTTCCATACAGGTCGTAGACTGTCAGGCTATCGCGGAATTGCTTGATCGTAAGCTTTTCCTTGGTCTTGAATACGACAACTTTCTGGGCAGTCGGCCGTATGTCAAAGAAATTGTCCGTGAAAGTCCCCTTAAGAGAGCCTGCATCGAGAGAGACAAAGAAAGCAGGGGCAAGGCAACTGACCGTAACGGAAAAGCCCTCGTGTGCCTTTGCTACCGATACTTTCAGTTTGGGATCGACTAGGGAGCATTTTTTTGGCCGGTCCAGGAACAGGCAGTTTTCCCTGTAGACTTCGTTCGATACCAGCTTGAAATAGACAAAGGTGTCCTGGGCCTCTGCGTTGAACTGCTTCTTACCATCGATCGTGCAGATATGCGTACTGCTTTGGGGTGCAAAATCCTGGAAGTATTCCTGTTTTTCAAGTTTTGTTCCATCAAAATGACAGAACTTAATGGAAACCTTGGCATTCACGAGGGGGGTCGCCCGGTCATTTATGACAAAGACTTCGATTATGCCGTCTTCCTTCACATAGGCAATCGGGAGGATTGGAGCATAGAAATGTTTTGCCGCATACTGCAATAGTTTCCATTTCCCGGTGTAGTCGATGGAGGACCAGGAAGCTACCGGCCAGTTATCGTTAAGTTGCCAGAATATCGTTCCCATACAAACAGGACGCAAGGTTCTCCAATACTCTACCGCGGTTTTCATAGCCATCGCCTGCTGTACCTGTGAGAGATAGAGCATGTGTTCAAGGGAATTGGGGAAACGAAAATACCGTGAGAAGTTCTCGATGATAATGGAGTTTCCCCTGTCGTTTTTCTGATGGTGCTCCATGACCGGGCTGGTCAGGTTCAATTGTTCGTCAGGGGTATACAGCTTGACAGTCGAAAGAGACGGGAAGCTCTGGTACCCGAATTCGCTTACAAACCGTGGCTTGATGGAATAATAGGCCTCAAAAGGTTTGCCTTCGTGCCATACTGACCAGAAGTGCATATCGCCGCGGCTGTCGTCATGCCAGTTGTCCGAAAAGTCGTCTATCCCTGCCGATGGGCTGGAAGGCCACCAGGTCCTGTTTGGGTCGAGCTCCCTTATGATTCTCCCGACGGTTCCTTCATTGAGCCGGTCGTAATCGATGATATACCGTACCGGGTTGTTTTTCGTTTCCTCATACCAGCTTATGGCCCCGAGGTCTTCATTGTTGCCACACCATAGGGCGATGCTTGCATGGTCTCTCAAACGGGGAATCTGGTAACGGAGTTCTGCTTCTACATTTGCCAGGAAAGCTGGGCTGGAGGGATACAGGGAGCAACTGAACATACAGTCATGCCAGATCATAATGCCCTTTTCATCACAAGCATCATAAAAAGCATCCATTTCATAGAGACCTCCGCCCCACAGGCGAACCATATTCATGTTGGCCTCGACGCAGTCCTGCAGCAATTGGTCATAACGCTGTTTTGAGAACCGGGAAACAAGGGCATCGAGGGGTATCCAGTTTGCACCCTTTGCGAAAACATCCCTGCCGTTTACACAGAATACCATGCCTTTCCCGCCTTGCCCGTCCTCAGGGGTATTGACGGTCAAGGTCCTGAAACCTATCCGTTTGGAGAACGTCTGCTCCCCTAGGTTCAAGGTGAGTTCATACAGGGTTGGTTTCCCTTCACCGCAAGGCCACCATTGTTCGATATCCTTGCATTCGAAATGGAACGTCAGTTTATTCAACCCCCGCATGACCTGTACCTCGCCTTTCTGAACGGATTTTGCCAGGCTCGCCTTACAGTTCAGCATCAGTGCCTTGGAAGCATTGTAGATGACCTCGACGGTTGCTTCCCAGTTTTTGTTTGAGCTTGGCTTGGTGTCGGTAACGATGGATTCCACGATTCCCTCGTTTATAAAATCGAGGGTGATATTCTCATAGACACCGAAACTCATGATACAGGGACCCCAGTCCCAGCCGCTGTGGCTCTGGGTTTTTCGAATGAGGTTCCGGTGCTTTGCAGATACAGGGTAGACCGAATACGGAATGGGGTAGGCTAGTTTTGCAGCCTCTGCGATTGCTGCATTCTCGGCACTGCTAAAGTGGAGCTCAATCGTATTGTCTCCCTCTTGGAGCAAAGAAGAGAGGTCGAAGCGGAAACGCCTGAACTGGTTGTCACATGTTCCGGCCACCTTCTGGTTTACCATGACGGTGATGATGGTGTCGGCCATGGTAAGGGTAAGGACAGGCATGCCACTTTCCATCTGTTCTCTGGTAACGGGAAAAACCTTGGAAAGTATCCAGTCATGCTTTCCAACCCATTGGACATCGAGTTCATTGGTTCCGTAATAAGGGTCCATGATCAATTGCTGCTCGAGCAATGCTGAGTGGATGTCCCCGGGTAAGGTACAGGGAATGCTTTCTGTGGTAAGGAAATATTTGCAAAACGGAGCAATGGCTCCGCTATCTTTGGGCCTAAGCCGCCATTGACCGTTTATTTTGAGTGTTTTCATGGTAACCCTCCGCTTGGCAGTATACCACAATTCTCCTGCAAAGGATGTTTTCGGGTGGGAAAAACGTTGGGTTGCCGCTTGATGGCTTGCTAAAAGTCAGGAACCTATACGGATGCGTAGCAGTAAAAATTCCCTTTCCTTGTATGAAAGAAAAGGCTGGTATATACTGATAGGTCTAGGCGACAAGGCGGGGTAGTCCTGCTTTGTACTCGTTACCAATCCATGAAAAGGGGTCAATGCTATGTATGCACCTGATGAAAAACGGTATGAGAAGATGAAATACAATTATTGTGGGAAAAGCGGGCTCAAGCTCCCTGCAGTTTCCTTGGGACTTTGGCATAATTTTGGTGATGCAACGCCTCTGGCCAATGCCAGGGAGATGATTCACACTGCCTTTGATCTGGGCATTACCCATTTTGACCTGGCCAATAACTACGGTCCCCCTGCAGGTTCTGCGGAACTGAATTTCGGAAAGATTTTTTCCCAGGACCTGGCAGCCTATCGGGACCAGCTGATAATCTCCACCAAAGCCGGATACAATATGTGGCCGGGACCCTACGGGGAATGGGGAAGCAGGAAATATCTGCTCTCCAGCCTCGACCAGAGTCTGCAACGGATGGGACTGGACTATGTCGATATCTTTTATTCCCATCGGTTCGACCCTGACACGCCCCTTGAAGAAACCATGGGAGCACTTGAGACAGCCTATCGGCAGGGTAAGTGCCTTTATGTAGGTATCTCTTCCTACTCGGCAAAGAAAACGCGCGAGGCCTATGCCATATTGAAGGAACGCAATATCCCCATTCTCATTCACCAGCCTTCCTATTCCATGTTGAATCGTTGGGTTGAGGAAGAATTGCTCGATACTATCGGAGAACTCGGGATGGGAACCATTTGTTTCTCGCCCTTGGCCCAGGGTATGTTGACAGATAAATATCTGGAGGCAATTCCCGAAAACAGCCGCGCTGCCAAGGAAGGTACCGCCCTTTCTGCCAAGATGCTGACAAAAGATAACCTGGATAGGATTAGAAATCTCAACGAAATTGCAAAGAAGCGAGGGCAGAGCCTGGCACAGATGGCTTTGGCCTGGGTGCTGAGGAGAAAGGAGATTACCACTGTCCTTATTGGTGCAAGCTCGCCTGCCCAGATACAGGAAAATGTGGGTGCCCTGGATAACTTGACGTTCACTGATGATGAGCTGAAGGAGATCGATCACTACGCACAGGACGGGAATATCAATCTGTGGGTAAAATCGAGCACTGCCGGTTGATTTAAAACCAAAGAGTGAGAAACGCATTAAAAACGCACCGGACTAACTGCCCAGTGCGTTTTTTGTATCATATGCAGGTCTTGTTATTTTCCGCTCTGTTCCAGTTCAAGGGTGACCGTAGTCCTGTCACAAACCTCTGTAGGTCCAAAATACTGTACAGCGCCTGGGAAGACGAAACAGGTTTCCCTGGCCCACTGGGCGCGATGTGCCTCAAAGTACTTGAAAGGCTTGCCTTCGAGTTCGACCAGGGCCTTCTTGATTACCGGCTTCATCTCGCCATGTCTCTGTTCCATGTTCATCATCGCTGTAATGGGGATTCCGCCTGCTTTCCATTCGAGAGCGGGGGCAGAAAGGTTCTTTACAGAGGAAAGGTACCCGGTCAAACCGCCAGCGATCAAGAGGAAGGCGTTATAACCAAGGCTATAGCAGTAGTCGGAGTCGAAGTTCGTCGGGAAGGCACAGCGTCCCTCATAGCCAAAGAAGTGGGTCATCGAGCTGAACTTGCCATTGTAAGTCCCTTCCTTCTTCATCTTCTTGAGCAGGGTTGCAACCATTTCGGCAAGGAGCTTGTCGGTTTCGATTCTGGAGACCTGGACATTCCCATGGGGGTCCCTGTCCATAAGCAGCTGTTTCTTGATGCCTTCAGGCAAAAGATTGAAAACACTCTTGCTCTCAGATGAGAGACGTTCGACAACAAAGGCGAACATTTGGTTGTCATCAGAGCAAAGGGCATAGGCCTCGGCTTCTTTGGCCAGCAGGTCGTTGATCTCCTGGATCAAAACCTTAACCTCAGGAATGAACTCAACCAGACCTTCGGGGATAAGGATGACACCGAAGTTGTTGCCGTCCTGGGCACGGAGTGCGACAGTGTTGGCAATGTCTTCTACGATGCTTGCAAGGGATTGCTTTTTAGCCTCTACCTCTTCGCTGATAAGACAGACGTTCGGCTGGGTTTCCAATGCACACTCCAAGGCAATATGGCTTGCGCTACGGCCCATGAGCTTGATGAAATGCCAGTATTTCTTGGCACTGTTTGCGTCACGCTCAATATTCCCGATAAGTTCACTGTAGGTCTTGGTAGCAGTGTCAAAACCGAAGGAAATCTCGATTGCCTCGTTTTTCAAGTCACCATCGATAGTCTTTGGGCAACCAATGACCTGGATACCGTTTTTCCTTTTGGCAAAATACTCTGCAAGGACGGCTGCATTGGTGTTGGAATCGTCTCCGCCGATGATTACGAGAGCGGTGATATCATGGGTCTTACACACTGCCTCGCAGACTTTGAACTGTTCCTCGCTCTCGAGTTTTGTTCTTCCGCTGCCGATAATGTCAAATCCACCGGTATTGCGATAGGCTTTCAAAAAGTCAGCGGTAATCTCTTTGTAGGAATTCTCAAGGATACCGCTGGGGCCGCCTTTGAATCCGTACAGGCGATTCTCGCTGTTGGCTGCTTTCAAGGCATCGAAAAGACCGCTGATGACATTATGCCCCCCAGGAGCCTGTCCTCCGCTAAGAATTACTCCAACATTACGGATCTGGGAAATGGCAGCATCTTTTCCTTTCTCAAAAGAAACCGTCGGAAGTCCACAGGTGTTGGGGAACAAAGCCTTGATTGCCTCGGCATCGGAGGCTGGATTCGTATTCTCTCCCTTGACTGGGAGGATGGAACCCATGGGTTCCCGAAGGATTGCAGGAAGCTTCGGCAGATAGTCATACCTTACACGCTGAAGGGGCGAAATATCCATGATATACTCCTTAATTCAAAAAACTCTTGGATATGCTAACCATAGAAAAAATACAACTTCTTTTCAAGCGATTGGAACAATTATACAGCCTAAACTTGCACCCAAGTGTTGTAAAACAACAGAGACGCATATTCCTGTTGCAGGCACTCTCTACTTCATGCTATACCCAAAGACAAGGAGTCTCTCATGCATATTTCAGAACCCTTGAACTTTGCTTGGCTTTTTACCCCTTCCTTCGACAGTACTTACACCGATATTTCCTTTGACGACAGCCACTGGGAACTGGTTGACCTTCCCCATGCCAATCGATACCAGCGGAGCCATTATTTTGATGAAAAGGATTTTTGTTTTGTCAGTTGTTACCGGAAACACCTCAAGCTTGACTGTCCTGTCGGTATGCATGCCCTTCTACGCTTTGAAGGAGTCGCCTCGCGATCAGAGGTCTATGGCAACGGTATCCTGCTTTGCACCCATGAAGGGGGATATACCCCCTTTGAGGTAGAGCTTCCCCTAAAAAAAGAGCTGGTACTCACCGTTGTTGTGGACAGCAGGGAGAATCCCAAGATCCCTCCATTCGGCGGTAGCATAGACTACCTCACCTTTGGGGGATTATACCGTACCGTCACGTTGCATTATTTTCACCAGCAACGGATAACAGCATGCCAGGTAGTGTGTGAAAACCCCTCGCTCATTTTCTTTAGGGCTGAAGTCAAAGAATCCGATGGGTTGCCTTTCCTTGCAACGCTCTATGACGGTGAAAGCGAAGTAGGTTCTTGCGAGGGTCTTGTCCTGGACGGAGTGATTACCGAACAGATGAGAGATTTGAATTTGCAGAGCTGGAGCACTGAAAACGCGAAGCTGTATACCTTTTGTCTGTCACTCGATGGCTTTGACACCTTCTCCTGCAAAATAGGTTCCCGTACTGCGCGGTTTGAAAAAGATGGGTTTTATCTCAACGGAAAGAAGAAAAAACTCATTGGCCTTGACCGCCACCAGAGTTATCCGTATGTCGGATATGCAATGCCGCCATCAATGCAAAGAGACGATGCTTTGCAACTCAAGCAACTGGGTGTGGATATTGTCAGGACAAGCCACTATCCGCAGGATCCTTCTTTTCTGGATGCCTGCGATGAACTTGGGTTGCTGGTACTGGAGGAAATCCCTGGGTGGCAACATATCTCTTCCGATCAGCATTGGCGGAAATTGTGTGTGGCCAATGTCAGGGATATGATTGTACGTGATTACAACCATCCGAGCATCGTCTTATGGGGTGTAAGGATCAACGAATCCCCTGACGATGATGCATTGTATGAACAGACCAATGCGATGGCTCATAAAACCGATGCTACCAGGCAAACCGGTGGCATACGGAACTTTGCAAAAAGCCATTTGCTGGAGGATGTGTATACCTATAATGATTTTTCCCACAGCGGCAAAAACGCTGGGCTGGCAAAGAAAAAAGACATATGCCTTGTAGATGCACCGTACTTGGTAACCGAGTTCAACGGCCATATGTTCCCGACAAAACGATATGACAACCCTATCATGCGAAGTGAGCATGCCCTTAGGCACTATCGCGTCCTCGATTCCCTGTATGCAACAGAGGGGGTATCCGGGGCGATAGGGTGGTGTATGAATGATTATACTACCCATAGCAATTTCGGAAGCGGGGACCAGGTCTGCTACCATGGGGTATGCGACCAGTTCCGCCTTCCCAAACTTGCTGCCTATGCTTACCAGGCCCAGCAGGACGAAAAGAAAATTATGGTCGTTTCCTCTACGATGGATATCGGCGATTTTCCTTTCTCCTCTATCAAATCAGTACTGGTCTGTACGAACTGTGACAGTGTGAACCTGTATTACAATACTGAATTGGTTGGTTCCTTTCTTCCCGACCGCAAGCAATTTTCCCATCTTCCCCATCCTCCTGTTGTCATCGAGGATTTGATCGGGAAACGGTTTGAGGCAGAAAACAGTTTTTCTCCAAAAGACAGACAGTATTTGAAAAATTTGCTTATAAAGGTGGGAAAACAAGCTGCCCAGTTTACCCTCGGCGATAAGCTGAAGATGTTCTATTTTATGAAAAAATATAAGATTTCCTACGATGCGGCGGTGAACCTGTACTCTCGTTATGTCGGAAATTGGGGAAGTGCCGCCTCTGTCTGGAAATTCGAGGGCGTCTGTGGGGGCAAGGTTGTCTGCACCGAGGTATTTGGCGGAGAAAACAAGCCTGAACTGCATTTGGAAGTCTCAAAGACAACCTTGCAGCTTGGTCCTTGCTATGACGTAGCCCAGATTTCCGTAGAAATACGGAAAAAGGACATGATGTTGCCGCTTTGTTATGCCCATGAGGCTTTTACGGTTTCCGTACAAGGCCCCATTTCGTTATTGTCCCCCTCTTTGAGCCAGACTGAAGGGGGCACCTCGGCCATCTATGTGCGCACTACCGGTACAAGCGGGAAGGCTACGGTGACGGTTCATAGCAATCTGGGTGACAAGATGGTTGCTTTTACGGTAGGCTAGGTTCTATGTTTACCCTTTATATTGATGCCGACTCCTGTCCAAAGAACCTCAGGGTCATTTTGCTCAGGTGTATTACCAAGAATGGATATCGTGCTTTTTTTGTTTCGGACCGACCCCTCAAAGATGTGCAGCTGGCCAAGCAGGAGCAGACTGCTTTGCTTCGGAAAAAGGCAAAACAAGAGGGTGTCACCGATGCTCTGGTCCTACGCTCGATCCAAAGCGAAATCGAGAGTGTCGTAGTAGATTCTGGAATGGACAGCGCCGATGACTGGATAGTCGAGAATGCAGAACTTCCCTGTCTTGCCATTACCCATGATATCCCGCTTGCAGCACGCCTGGTCGAGAGGGATATTCCTGTCATTGATGACCGGGGTGGAATCTACAACAAAGAGAATATGGCCAATAGACTCTCGGTTCGTAATGTGATGACTGAATTTCGCGAAATGGGGATTTTCTCCCAGAAAAACAAACCTATGGGGCCAAAGGAAGTCAAAGCATTCTCCGATTCCCTCAATTCCCTATTGCATATTTTGACCGTGAAGCAATAGGGGAAGGTTTTCTCCTTTCTCTATTGATGCGAAAATATGCACTGGTTCTCTACGAAAATGAAATAGACAGGATTTTCTTGCTTGAAAAGACAGGGGAAATGCCCTGGTTATCCTGTACGATGAGCAAGCTCGGTGACCCACTGAAAACCGAAAGGGCCCAACTGGTTCTGGGACGGGAAGATGCATTGCCTTCCCTGCTCAAGCTGAAGGCAACACTTCATACCCTTGTTGATCTTCCTCTGCTGGTCTTTGTTCCCCCGCAAAATCTTTCGGTTTTGAAGATGCTGGAGTCGAATGGCTGTTTCCTCATATCCGAGGAGGCTGACCAGGAAGAAGTTGATTCCCTGATTCTCCGGATGGTAAAGCAGGGTTCCCAGGCCTGTTGTGCAGAAAAAAGCAGATGTAACCTGACCCAACGGGAACGGCAGATCATTGCCCTGCTCATCTCGGGGCAGGATAATCGCCAGATAGCCACAAAACTGGGGATAAAGCTTTCCACTGTCTCGGCACACAAAAAGAATTTGTTTCTCAAGACCGGGGTGCATACAACCAGCCAGCTGGTGGTGTGGGCGATGGTAAGGGATATGGAATTCTCTTAAGCACCGAAAAGGAAGATTTTTCAATTGGAAGTCTATGTTGCGGATATATCTATTTCCTTATGAAAGATCATTAGTCACCACCATTGCGGCAAGTGCGAACGTGCAACCGTTAATACTTCCACCTATATAGGTGACAAAAGTGTTGGAAAAAGAGAAGGGCTGTCACCAATGAAATATTGGAACAGCCCTTTTTTGCAGAAATAAATTGCTTCTAGAAATCAGCCAGTTTCGGAGCCCTTGGGTACGGGATGACGTCACGGATGTTTGCCATGCCGGTTACATATTGCACTGCACGTTCGAAACCGAGACCGAACCCTGCATGGGGAACCGAGCCATATCTTCTCAGGTCAAGATACCACCAGTAATCCTGCGGGTTGAGGTTGAGCTCCTTCATCCTGGCGGTCAGGACATCAATGTTCGATTCGCGTTCCGAGCCTCCGATGATTTCTCCGAGACGGGGTACCAGTACATCCATTCCGCGTACGGTCTTCCCATCGTCATTGAGTTTCATGTAGAAAGCCTTGATTTCCTTGGGGTAGTCGGTGACGATCACCGGGCTTTTGCAGACGACTTCAGTGAGGAATTTTTCATGTTCACTCTGCAAGTCACTGCCCCAGCTTACCGAATAGTCAAATTTGTCATTGTATTTTTCAAGAATCTTGACAGCTTCCGTATAGGTTAGATGGGCAAATGGCGTATCGACAACATGCTGGAGCGTCTTGTCTACTCCTGCTTCAACGAATTTTGAGAAAAAAGCCATATCTTCAGGGCATTTTTCCAATACCGATTTAAACAGGTACTTCAAAAAAGATTCTGCAATTTCCATATCACCGGTGACATCGCAGAATGCCATCTCAGGTTCAACCATCCAGAATTCGGCAAGATGTCGCTTCGTATTGGAGTTTTCGGCCCTGAACGTAGGTCCGAAGGTATAGATGTTTTTCAAGGCAGTGGCGTAGGTTTCTCCCTCGAGCTGACCGCTGACAGTCAAGAATGATTTTTTTCCAAAGAAATCCTTGGAATAATCCACCTGACCTTCTTCAGTCCTGGGTACCTTGTCGAAATCGAGGGTGGTAACCTGGAACATTTCACCGGCTCCCTCGCAATCGCTTGCCGAGATGAGAGGGGTGTTTACATAGACGAAACCATTCTCCTGGAAATACTGGTGCACGGCAAAGGAAAGCGTATTGCGTACACGCGCGACTGCACCGAACATGTTTGTGCGGGGGCGAAGATGGGATATTTCCCTCAGGTATTCGACACTATGGCGCTTTTTCTGGAGAGGGTAGGTGTCAACCGGGCATTCACCGATAAGTGTAACATCGGTACTTGCCATCTCTACTTCCTGGTTTCCCCCAGCGCTTTCTACAATCGGCCCCCTGCAGGTAACCGAAGAGCCCGTGGTAATGGATGACAGCAAGGCATCGTTGTTCAGACTTACCTTATCGATGACAACCTGTAAGCCCTTGAGGCACGAACCATCGTTCAGCTCAAGGAAGCATACGGTTTTGCTGTCGCGTTTTGTGCGTACCCAGCCTTCGGCCGTAATAATCTCTGGCCCCGGCTTTCTCTTGAGTAAAGCTGAAATCCGTTCGTTCATAGGAAATGCTCCTTCGAAAATTATTCTGGTATTATGGGTTCTTTCCTGTATTCTAGTCAATATTCAATTGACCCAAAGGAATTTCTCTTGCTATAATGCCAGAAGTTTTTTTATCCATAAAATGTATAAATATACAACTATAATGCACAATATATTATACACCCCTATGGATTTGTATGAGAGCATTGGTTTTTACTGGCCATTGTGTATGGCCTGTCCTATAAAATCGCACTGCATCGTAGCTGGAGGATTGAAATGAACGGAATTCTGATGTTGGTAATCGCCATCGTTGCCTTGGGTGGGGCATATCTGATTTATGGCAGATACCTTGCAAAGAAATGGGGCGTCGACCCCAAGCGGAAAACGCCTGCGTACGAAATGGAAGATGGCGTCGACTATGTGCCTACCTCTACCCAGGTAGTCTTTGGGCACCAGTTTGCATCGATTGCGGGGGCGGGACCCATCAACGGACCTATCCAAGCCGCTATCTTTGGATGGGTACCAGTTTTGGTCTGGGTCCTGGTCGGGGGCATATTTATCGGTGCTGTTCAGGATTTCGGGGCCATCTATGCTTCTGTCCGAAACAAAGGCCGTTCGATCGGATATATCATCGAACTGTATGTTGGTAAAATCGGAAAACGATTGTTCCTGCTCTTTGTATGGCTGTTCTCCATCCTGGTTGTTGCTGCCTTTGCCGACATCGTTGCCGGAACCTTCAATGGGTTCAATGCCGATGCCACAAAAAACATCATCAATGGTTCCACTGCCACGACCAGTTGTGCCTTTATTGTAATCGCAGTCGGCTTGGGCTACTTTATCCGCTATGCAAAGCCTACCAACCTTGTGAGTACTACGGTCTCCATCGTGGCGCTTATCGCCTGTATCGCCTTTGGTCTTGCCTTTCCGATGTTCATTTCTAAAACTATCTGGGTCTACCTGGTATTTGCCTATATCATGGTGGCTTCGGTTGTCCCCGTGTGGGCTCTGTTGCAACCCCGTGACTATCTGAACAGCTTTTTGCTGGTCTTCATGGTTATAGCTGCCGTGGTCGGTATCTTTATTGCAAACCCGACCATCAATCTCCCTGCTTTTACCGGATTTAATGTAAACGGCCAGAATATGTTCCCGATCCTTTTCGTAACCATCGCCTGTGGAGCAGTATCTGGTTTCCATAGCCTGGTAAGCAGCGGAACCTCTTCCAAGCAAATCCAGAATGAGAAGGGAATGCTTCCTGTTGCTTACGGCGCAATGCTCCTCGAGTCACTTGTTGCAGTCATCGCACTCATCTGTGCCGGTGCGGTTGCCTCCAACGGCGTACTTCCCAAGGGAACTCCCCCGCAGATTTTCTCCATGGCAGTTGCAGGCTTCCTTGCCAAGGTAGGGATTCCCTCATTGGCCAGCAATACCATCATGACCTTGGCAATCAGTGCATTTGCCCTCACCAGCCTGGACTCAGTGGCAAGAATCGGGAGACTGGCATTCCAAGAGTTGTTTATGGACAGTTCAACAGAAGAAGACAAGATGGGTCCTGTACTGAAATTGCTTACCAATAAATATTTTGCAACAATCATTACCCTGTTCTTCGGCTACCTCCTGTCTTTGAATGGCTATAGGAATATATGGCCCTTGTTCGGGTCGGCCAACCAGTTGGTCAGTGCTTTGGCCCTGTGTGCAATAGCTATCTTCCTTAAGAAGACCAACAAAAAGGGATCGATGATCTGGGTTCCCATGTTCTTCATGCTTGCCGTCACTTTTACTGCCCTTACCCAGATTCTAGTCTCCCGCTTCGGAAGGCTTATCAGTGGTGATTTTGTATTCCTTTCCGATGGTATGCAACTCATCTTCGGAATTCTTCTGGTCGGACTGGGGATTGTCATTGCCTTTAAATCGATAAAGACGCTGTTCTTCTCATCAAAAGAAGAAGTGGTTGAAGAAGAATCTGTAGCTTAATACACTAATAGTAACGTTTATTATCTATTGGCAGGGAGTTAATCCCTGCCTGTTTTGTTTATAGAATGGGTCGTAACTGTTCTACGCTGAACAAAGAAAGGGTGGTTTTGCTGGAAAATATATAACCGATAATAATTTATACATTTATACAGGAAAAAGAATAAGGGTTTGAAAGATATTTATATTGACAGATTGACAAAAAGTGAAAATATGTTAATTATATACATAGCCCCTTTTGGAGGTATATATATGTATACTACGATTCCCCAGATGTTCGAAACAATAGCAACTACCTATCCTTCGTTCTCCGCCCAGATGGTAAAGGACAAGCAAGGTATTTTCCAGAGTATTCCCTATTCCCAGGTATTTGCCGATGTCGATGCGCTTGCAGCCTCTCTTTCCCGACGCGGTATCAAACGCGGGGATCTGGTTGGACTTGTAAGTGATAATAGAAGTGAATGGCTTGTAACAGACCTTGCAATTCTCACCCTTGGAGCTGCAGATGTACCCCGTGGCCGTGATGCAATGCCCTATGAAATCAGTTTTATTCTTTCCACCACTGAGGCTGCCTATTGTTTTGTAGAAAATGCAGTACAGTTGCGGAAAATTCTCAACTTGAAAGAAAAGCTTCCTTTGTTGAAGCATCTCATCGTGATGGACAAGGAATTCATTTTTGAGAGTCTTGAAAATACTGCAGTTCCTGCTGGGGTGGAAGTGCTCCTTTTTTCCGATTTGTTGAGTGAAGGACGCCTTCTGCTTAACGATTCCGCACAAAAAAGACATATTGCCGAGGAAAGAAAGAAGGGAAGGGGTGATGAAGTCGCAACGGTAATCTTTACCAGCGGGACAACCGGTGACCCAAAAGGCGTTGTCCTGACGCATGAGAATTTTGCCTTCCAGCTTGAAGAACTCCCCAAAATCATTACCAGGTTTGCACCTGGGCAGAGATGGCTGAGCGTATTGCCTGTCTGGCACTCTTTTGAGAGGATTCTCCAGTACACCATCGTAAGCCAGGCTTCAGCCATTGCCTATTCCAAACCACTTGGTTCGATCTTGCTTGCAGATCTGCAGGCAGTCAATCCCCACTGGATGGGATCTGTACCCAGAATCTGGGAAGCGGTCAAAGCTGGGGTTTTTGGCAGCATGAAAAACAAGAGCCCTGTTTCCCAGAAGCTATTCAAGTTTTTCGTTTCGGTTGCCAACCTTTATGATACAAACAAGGATCTTTTGGTTGGGGATGTCCCTTCATTTAAAAAGCGAAACCGTTTTATAGATGTTTTGCGGTCATTTTTGCCGACAGTCCTGTTGTTCCCCCTCTATAAGCTTGGTGATCATCTTGTCTATGCAAAGGTCAAGGAAAAACTCGGTAAGAATTTTCTGGCCGGCGTGAGCGGTGGTGGTTCTCTCAGTGAAAGTGTCGATAGGTTTTTCTCTTCCATCGGCATCAAACTGCTTGATGGCTATGGGCTTACAGAATCATCTCCGGTTATTGCTGTCAGATATTTTGACCATTCAATCAAACGGACAGTAAGCCCGTTGGGTAATACTGAAGTAAAAATTGTTGACGAGAATGGAAACAGTGTAGCTCCCGGCGTAAAGGGACTGTTGATGGTGCGTGGAAAGCAAGTGATGAAAGGGTATTACAAACGCCCTGATTTGACTGCAAAAGTATTGTCCCCCGATGGTTGGCTGAATACCGGCGACTTGGGAATCTGGACCCATGACGGCCAATTTTCGATTGCAGGAAGGGCTAAGGATACCATCGTACTCTCTGGTGGTGAAAACCTTGAACCTGTTCCGATCGAGGCTAAGCTTTGCGAATGTGAGATGATTGAGCAAGCTGTTGTCGTAGGTCAGGACATGAAGTACCTTGGGGCCTTGGTAGTTCTCAACAAGAAACTGGTTGAGGAATACCTTACAGAGCAACATATTCCCTATCTCTCAGATAGCCTTTCAAAAATGAAGGAAGTCAATGAACTGATAGCTGAGCGGATAAACGAAATCATAAATTCCAAGCACGGGTTCAAAAACTTTGAGCATATCTTGCGGTTTGCGATCATCACAAAGCCCTTCGAGATTGGCAAAGAACTCAGCGCAAAGCAAGAATTGAAGCGTTTCGAAATAAATAGAATCTATAAAAATGAGATAGACCAGCTATTTGTAAGCTAAAATTGATAGTAAATACTAACTAGCTTTATTTATGCTCGACAGATGCCTACCTTTTTGTCAAGAATGTTGCTTTTTTCCCCTGTGTCCTATACTATATTGATAGCCACAGGGGAACACATGATACAAATAATTGGGACAAAGAAATGTAAAGAGACCTCGAAAGCCTTGCGAGCCTGCAAGGAACGTTCCTTTTGTTTCCAGTTTGTTGACCTTTCCCAGCGTGAACTTTCCATCGGAGAGTGGAATGCTATTTTTTCTGCAACAGAGCCAGAATCTTTGATCGACACATCCTCTCCCTTCTATATCAAGAATGGATATACGTTCCGTGAGTTTTCTATTCGCGAGGAATTGGTCGAGCACCCCCAGTTGCTAAAGACCCCGATTCTCCGTAACAAAGGAAAAGTCTGCGTTGGCTTTAATCTCGATACCCTGTCGGAATGGGGACAAGCCTAATGGTGCAATACGCAGTCCTTGGTACAGGTTCAAATGGAAACAGTTATGTTTTCAGTGATGGCACGACTTCAATCCTTGTTGATCAAGGGTATAGTGTCGTTGAACTGGGTAGGAGACTATCTTCTTTCGGTATAGAGTTTTCTTCTATTGCAGGTGTCTGTGTTACCCATCTGCATCCTGACCATGCCAAGGGACTCGGGACGATAGCCCGTAAGTTTGGCATTCCCATCTACATACATGAAGTGGCTCAGGAAAAAGAAGCCGAGGCCCTTTCCAGACTTTCCATTCCCCAACATTGCCTGAGGTCCGTGAAGGCTGATGTGCCTTTCACCATAGGTCCCTTTACCCTTGGTTGTTTCTTGACAAGCCATGACAGCGGTGGATCGGTTGGCTGGAATATTGGCTTGGATAACAAGAAAATGATGATTCTCACTGACACCGGTTGTTTTTCGTCTCAGCAATGTGCCTTTGCGACGGAGGCCGATGTCCTTTTTTTGGAAGCAAACTATGATGAGAAAATGCTGAATTCAGGTCCTTATCCTTTTTTTCTTAAAAAGAGGGTCAGCGGTGAGTTCGGCCATCTCTCCAATAACCAGGCAATCGAATTTCTAGGTTCAAGCAGGTTTCACGGTCAGCATGTCTATTTCATCCATCTATCGGATATAAACAATAATCCCTCATTGCTTGAAGATTTTGCAGGACAGAACCTTTCGGTTCCCTTCACCGTCTGTGAAAAAGGCAAATGTTATGGGGGAAATGTGGAGCAACTATGAGCAAACCAAAAGTGGCAAAAGAAAAAAAATGGTCGTTTAAGCGCATTAAGAAACTGCAGAGACCAGATGGGTTGAAAATGATAACCGTATATGAATATACGATGAATGCAGTGGTCGATTGCTCTGCGAGTCGCAATTCTAAACGGGTAGCCCTCAGGACCTATGGGGATGACGAGAGCATAGTTACCTACTCGCAGTTGAAGACCATGAAGGATAGTATTGGTATTTCATTGCTTGAAAATGGTTTTGTGCACGGGGATAAAATTGCTATCCTGGGAGAAAGTTGTCCGACCTGGTTGATCGCCTATTTTGGGATTACCGGGGTAGGTTGTGTCGCTGTTCCCGTCCTTCCTGATTTTTCCGGCAAGGAAGTCTGTTCGATTTTACAGCAGTGTGGGGCAAAGGGAATCATTGTAAATACCAAGCATTTTGAGAAAGTCATCCCCTTTGTCAAAGAAAATCCCCAATTTTTGGTTCGAATGGAAGACTTGTTTCATATTCCTGACCCGATCAGTTCCCAGCTCGAGGATAAGACGCAGTTTGCAGCGGCTCCCGGACGTGATATTACCAGACATAAAATGACAAAGAAAGCGCTGGAAATGCGTGCGGCAAACCTTCCCAAGGAAGATGACCTGGCTTCACTTATTTATACCAGCGGAACAACCGGTAACAGTAAAGGGGTTATGCTATCGCATAAAAACCTTGTCTGGAATGCAGACATTTCCGCTAAGCATTATGTGAACTTCAAGCCTTGGCAAAAGGCCCTTTCCATTCTTCCGGTTAGCCATGTGTATGAGTTTACAACCGGTCAGTTATTGCAAATTATGAATGGAATGGAGATTTATTATCTAGGCAAAGCACCTGCCCCAAGCGTCCTGCTTCCGGCTCTCAAGAGCATACGGCCTACGGTTGTGATGACCGTCCCTCTCTTGATTGAAAAAGTCTACCGTAGTGCTGTCTTGCCCGTGTTCAGGGATAACCAAAAACTAAAGACCTGGCTGAAATGGGGCATTTCACGCAGGTTTATATCTAGGATTATCGGAAGGAAACTTGAATTGACGTTCGGCGGAAAACTAAAATTCTTTGGTATCGGCGGAGCTCCTTTGGATGCGGAAGTCGAAAAATTCCTCTATGAGGCCCGTTTTCCCTATGGTATCGGGTATGGATTGACTGAGACAGCCCCCTTGATCGCTGGTTCCGACGCCAAAGACCATAAGATCGGAATAATTGGTAAACTGGTAGAACATGTTTCGGTAAAACTTGACAATGCAGACCCTGTGACCGGGGTTGGTGAAATTCTCGTCAAGGGACCCAATGTAATGCAGGGCTATTTTAATAATCCAACGTTGAATGCGGAATGTTTTACCGAAGACGGTTACTTCCGTACCGGGGACCTGGGTACCCTGGACAAGAAAAACCGTTTGGCAATCAAAGGCCGTACCAAGACAATGATCCTTGGCTCAGGTGGAGAGAATATTTATCCTGAGAATATCGAGGCAGTCTTAAACAACCAGGGTTTTGTAACAGAATCCTTGGTTGTCCCGGAAGAGGGTGGCCTTATCGCCTTGGTAAAGTTGGATATCGATTCCTTTGCACAGAAAATGGCTTTGGATGTCAATGATGCACGTACCGAGGCAATGAAATATTTGTCGAAACTGCGTGAAGAGGTTAATAAAGAGCTCAGTGCTTTCAGTAGGATCAGTTCTGTGGAGTTGCAGGATGAACCTTTCCAGCGAACTCCTACCCAGAAAATCAAACGGTTTCTCTATTCAAGAAAACCCAATGATTCTACGAAGGACAAGAAATAGGGTTGAGCCTTCTTTTCGGTTATGATATACCACTGACAAAGGGAATACTATGTCTAATGTTGATATCAGAATCAGGAAAACAGAATCTCTCGCTACCCCGGATGAACTCATCAAAAAGTTCCCGGTAAGTGAGGAGATTGCCAGCTCAATCAATCTTTCACGGCAAGTAGTGAATGACATAATCAAGGGAAGGGACCACCGGCTGCTCGCCATTGTCGGTCCCTGTTCCTTGCATGACCGTAAAGCGGCCCTTGAGTATGCACATAGGTTGAAAGACCTTGCAGAAAAGGTCAAGGACGAAATGTACATAGTCATGCGGACCTATTTTGAGAAACCCCGGACTGTCCTCGGATGGAAAGGATTGATTCTTGATCCGAACATGGATGGGTCCTATGATATCGGGAGCGGGATTGCCATTGCCCGTTCCCTGCTACTGGATATCGTTTCGATAGGGATGCCAGTCGGCTGTGAAGTCCTTGACCCCATCATACCCCAGTATATCGACGAGTTGATGAGTTGGTCCTCTATCGGGGCCAGGACCACCGAAAGTCAGATCCATCGTAACCTTGCAAGTGGTCTCAGTGTAGCCGTAGGGTTTAAGAACAGTACCAGTGGCGACCTAAGCAATGCAATCAACGCAATCCAGTGTGCCTATAACCCTGCTTCCTTCATCGGTATGGACAGAAGCGGGGCAAGTACCATTTTCAGGACGACTGGAAATGATTGCTGTCATTTGATTCTCCGTGGCGGAGACAACAGTCCTAACTATTATGAGGATGATGTTGAAAGTGCCCGCAATATGATGATCAAATCTGACTTGAACCCTGCAATCATCATCGATTGCAGCCATGCCAATTCCCGTAAAAACTATGACCGTCAGAAACGGGTACTCCGCTCTGTCGTAGACCAGGTATGCTGGGGAGAGAAGGCTATAAAAGGCTTTATGCTCGAAAGCAATCTGATTTGTGGAAGCCAGAAGATTCCCTCTGACCTTTCGGACCTCAAATATGGGGTTTCTATAACCGATGGGTGTCTGGGATGGGATGAGACTGAACGTATATTGATTCGCTCCTGTGAGATGCTTCATCGCTCTTTTCAGGGTGACGGCCAATCGATGCCGTTGTAGGAGGTGTATATGGTTCCTTCTGTTTTGGTTATTCTTGCTAACGGGTTCGAGGAAATCGAGGCTATTACCCCGATTGATATGCTTCGCAGAAGTGGTGCAAACGTTACGGTAGCCGGTCTTGATAACCTGACTATTATAGGTTCCCACAAGCTCGAGGTCACTTGCGATGCCCTGCTTTCCGATTGCAAACAGACGTATGACTGCGTGGTTTGCCCAGGGGGCTCCCTTGGGTCAAAGAACCTTGCTTCGTCTTTTCTGGTTTTGGAGAAATGCATCCAGACTGCCGAAAAGGGTGTGGTAGCCTCAATCTGTGCAGCTACTGCCGTAGTCCTTGGGAAGACAGGCTTGCTCGACAACCATACGGTCACTGGGTATCCGGGTACCGAGAAAGAATGTCCGGGGCTGGTTTTTTCCTCCGAGAAGGTCGTTACAGACAGAAATCTGGTCACAGCCCAAGGCGCTGGATGTGCAATGGAGTTTTCGCTTGCAATAATTGCAAAATTGTTTGATTCGGTAACCGCTGGGAAACTTTCCAGGCAGGTATTATTCCAAGGAGTGTAAGATTGTGGCAGAGATAGGGTTTGACAACGAGAAATATCTTGAGGAACAGAGACATTTCATCCTTGAGAGGGTGAAGCAGAGTGAAGGAAAACTCTATCTTGAATGCGGTGGTAAGTTGTTATATGACTACCATGCCTCGAGGGTGCTGCCCGGTTTTGACCCCAACGTTAAAATGAGGGTATTCCAGTCACTTCGTGACCAGATTGATGTAATTATCTGTATTCATGCCGGCGATATTGAACGCAGGAAAATGCGAAGTGATTTCGGCATTACCTATGATACTGATGTATTCAAGATGATAGATGATTTCTCGAAGTGGGGACTGACTGTAAGCCGGGTTGTCATTACCCGCTTTGAAGGCCAGAACGGGGCAGTGCATTTTAAGCAAATCCTTGAACAAAGAGGTATTACTGTTTATACCCACAAGCCTACCCGTGGCTATCCCAATGATGTCGATTTGATCGTCAGTGATGAAGGCTACGGGGCCAACCCGTATATTGAAACCGAGCGCCCTGTAGTCATCGTGACGGCTCCCGGCCCAGGTTCAGGAAAACTGGGTACCTGTCTTTCTCAGATGTATCACGACTACCGTTCGAAACGACATAGCGGGTATGCAAAGTTTGAGACTTTCCCTATCTGGAATCTTCCCATCAACCATCCAGTAAATATTGCCTATGAATCGGCAACCGCCGATATCGGGGATATCAATCTGATAGACCATTTCCATGTCAGTGCCTACAATGCAATTACGGTAAACTATTCAAGGGATCTTGAAGCTTATCCTTTGCTCAGGCGGATATTGGAAAAAATCACCGGTAAACCTTGCATCTATAAAAGTCCGACTGACATGGGGGTAAACAGGTGTGCCTTTGGCATTATCGATGATCAGGTCGTAAGGAGAGCTGGCGAGCAGGAAATTATTCGCAGGTATTTTAGCGCTGCCTGTGCGTATATCCAGGGCATCGGAACCAAGGATACGGAGGAACGCTGTCTTTCTATCATGGAAAGTGCAAACCTTTCCTTCAATGACAGGCCGGTTGTCCCTGCTTCCGAAAAAGCCCTTGCAAGAGGACTGGAAAGGAATAAAGGGCTCAACGGGATAGTCTGTGCGGCTGCACTCCAATTGCAAGATGGAAGAATCGTAACCGGCTGCAACTCATCCTTGCTCCATGCTTCTTCGGCTTTGATACTCAATGCAGTGAAAATCCTGGCAGGCATCGACCATAGCGTAGATTTAATCTCCCCTTCAATCGTGAAGGCGGTTACCTCGATGAAACGTGATATCCTTCGCGGCAGGGGAGTGAGCCTCAATTTGGATGAAGTACTTATTTGCCTTGCCATGAGTGGAGCTATTTCAGCAGATGTACAAAAGGCTGTGGATATGCTTCCTTTGCTCAAGGGGTGCGAGGTCCATATGACCCATATCCCGTCAGCTGGGGACTCTTCCGGGCTGAGGAAGCTAGCTGTCAATGTGACAAGCGACCCCCGGTTCCCAACTGCAAATCTCTATAACCCTGCTTAGGCAGGGCTTGCTGTTTTTACTTCAAGGTATTTCTCCTAGCGATTATTAATGTTTCCCTTGCTATCCCTCTTTTTGAGGGATAGGATATAAGGGCCTGCCTTTTTTGTGCAGCTAATGTTTGCTAGGAGGATAATTCATGAAAAGAAACATTGCTCTTCTGTTCATTTTGGCATTGTGTCTTATTGTTACTCCGCTTTTTGCAACTGGGCAAAACGAAGTTACCGTTACGATACTTGAAACCAGTGATATGCATGGGACTTTTGCTCCCTGGGATTATGCGACAGACTCTCCCTTGGACCAAGGCTGGGCAAAGGTTGCAACTGTTATCAAGCAGGAAAGGGCCAAGGATCCGAATCTTCTACTAGTCGATAATGGAGACACTTCCCAGGACAATATGATACAGGAATTCCGTTTCGATACGGTCCATCCTGTAGCAAGGGCTCTCAATTTCCTTGGATATGATGCCTGGCAATTGGGAAACCATGAATTCAATTTCGAATTCGAGAATCTGCAGAGGTTGATTGCCTCAGTCAATGCAACTGTATTGGGTGGAAATATCTATAAGGCCGATGGTACCCGGTTTGCCGAACCTTATATGATTAAGAGAGTCAATGGGGTGAGAGTTGCAATCATGGGGCTTGCTCCTCCTCATATCACCCGCTGGGAAGCTTCTGATCCTTCACATTTCAATAATATGACGTTCACAACTCCCATGGATGAGACTGCCAAGATTCTCAAGGAGCTGGAAGGAAAGGCTGATGTAATCATAGCCTTGGTCCATTATGGTGAGGATGGTGAGTACGATACGGAAGGAATGCGGGAGATTGCAGCCAAATATGGCGATAGGATTTCTGCTTTCCTTATCGGGCATGCCCATTCAACTCTTGCCGAAGAGCAGAAAAATGGTTCATTTATCGTTGAACCGGGAAGCAAGGGTTCTAGTGTTGGAAAGGTCGAAATAAAGCTGTTACAGAGAGTATCGGGCGGAAAGTGGCTGATTGAAGAGGTGAAAGGCTCTGTCATTCCGGTAAAAGGTCAAAAGATTGCAGCCGATCCTGCTTTCCTTACTGAATTCAAAGGAATCGACGAGAAGAGCCGTATGATCGCCAACACAGCTGTCGGTAAGGTTGGAGCCGATTTCCTACCTTCCCTATACTGGAAAAATATTGAGGGAATCCCCACTGCAATCGTGCAGGATACTGCAATGATTGATTTGATCAACAATGTCCAGATGGAAGCCACAGGGGCTGATGTTTCCCTTGCTGCTCTCTTTGATGCAACGAGTGACCTCCCCAAAGGTGATTTCAGAAAACGCGACGGGGTAAAGATCTATAAGTATGACAACACGTTGATGGCAGTCAGGGTTACCGGAAAACAGCTGAAGGCAATTATGGAAAACCAGGCAGGGGCATTCTTCAACCAGTATAAGAAGGGTGATGTCACAATTTCCTTCAATTCCAAGATCAGAATGTATAACTATGATATGTTCCAGGGCGTAACCTATGATATTGATATTTCCAAGCCTGTCGGGCAGAGGATTTGCAATGTCATGTATAAAGGAAAGCCTCTTTCTGATTCACAGGTTCTGGTTCTTGCCTTGAATAATTACCGCTACGGCGGTCTTTCCTCAAGCGGTATGATCAGCAACAAGAGTGAAGACCTTGTCTACAATAGTGGTCTGGCCATTCGTGACATTATCAGTGACTATGTGGTCAAGCAAGGTACTATCATGCCCAAGTGCGACAACAACTGGAAGATCATCGGAGCTCCCCTTACCGATAAGGACGCAGAGAAAATCTATGCGATGGTACGTGAAGGAAAAATCAAGCTTCCTACCAGTGAGGACGGAAGGACCCCGAATATCGAACCATTGAATGCAGACGACCTTCGTTCTAAAAAAGTGCTTTAATCCATCGTTTTGGAAATTGCCAGGTTGGCTTTATTTGCCAGCCTGGTATTTATTTTTGCTTTTTATGGTAAATTATGCAATGGTTGTTGTCAGAAGCAATTATTATTATACCGATTGTATGTATTTTGTCATCAAATGTCCCTTGACCATTGCAATTCATGCTGATAACTTCAAGATATGAAGTTTTCCACAAAAGGTCGATATTCTCTTGAGACAATGGTGTATCTGGTTACCTGTAAAGACAGTTGCAGTATTCGTTCCGTCAGCGAGGCAACAGGAATTTCCAGCGGTTATCTTGAACAGTTGATGATACCCCTCAAACGGGCAGGTCTTGTAATTGCCGAACGCGGGGTGCAGGGAGGATACAGAATTGCCAGAAAGGGTATTACGTGTCTAGAAGTTTTAAATGCAAGCGAGGGGGATTTCCATCCGGTTCCCTGTGATGGTTGTGTCCGCTCTGATACTTGCAAGACCTTCTCTACCTGGGATCTGTTCAGGGATGAGGTCAATCATTTTGCTCAAAATATTACCATTGAGTCGTTAGCTTCCAACCTTGTGGAGTCTGAACAGGGAGGAGGTATATGAAAATCTCAACTCGAGGACGGTATGGATTACGCTTACTCGTCGATCTGGCAGAGAATGACTGCAACCGGCCTATCGCCCTCTCCCAGGTTGCCTGCAGGCAGGACCTGAGTGAAAAATATCTCCAGCAGGTAGCCTTGTTGCTTACCCGTGCGGGTTTCTTGATTTCGACCAAGGGCTCAGGCGGAGGGTATTTGCTTAAGAATGATCCCTCAGAGATTGTTGTATACGATGTCCTCAGTCTCTTGGAAGGTGGTTTAGATTTTTCCGAACCTCCCGCAGATGCCGATACTGCCATAAGACGTTGCCTCCATACCCATTTCTACCAGCCTTTGGATGAACACCTAGCTCAGATCTTCAAGGGGATGACCCTTTCCGATATTGTCCGTTCAGTTCCTTTCTCGTATTCGATTTAGGTTTTTTACAATACAGAACATAATTGGGTTTGGGTTGACAGAGTGTTTAGTTTTAAATACTATTAAACCCATAACTTTACTAAGGATTAAATAAAGGAGCAATCGTATGGATTCCCACATATATACTGACATTACCGAGAAAATTGGAAAAACACCGTTGGTGCGCATTAATCGCTTAAATGATGGATACGCAACCATTCTGGCAAAAGTTGAGAGTTTCAATCCTCTTTCCAGCGTCAAGGACCGAATTGCCTTTGCTATGATCACCGGTGCAGAGGAAAGCGGTAAACTCAAGAAGGGGTCTGTCCTAGTCGAGCCTACCAGTGGAAATACCGGGGTAGGCCTTGCCTTTGTAGCCGCGGTTAAAGGATATCGTCTTATTATTACAATGCCAGAGACGATGAGTATCGAGCGAAGAAAACTTATGGCAGCCCTTGGTGCTGAACTGGTTCTCACCGATGGTTCTCTGGGAATGAAGGGTGCGATAGCGAAAGCTGCTGAAATTGCTGCCCAGACTCCCAATTCCTTCATCCCCTCGCAGTTCTCCAACCCTGACAATCCAAAGGTGCATTACCAGACAACCGGTCCGGAAATCTGGGAAGATGCAGGGCATGACGTCGATATTTTCATTGCAGGCATCGGCACGGGAGGAACAGTTACCGGTGTCGGGCGTTATTTGAAAGAGGTCAACCCAACTGTCAAAATCGTAGGGGTAGAACCGGTTACCAGCCCTATGCTCAGCCAAGGGCATGGAGGGCCACACAAGATTCAGGGGATTGGGGCAGGTTTTGTTCCCGATGTCTTGGACCGCTCGGTGATTGATGATATCTATACCTCAGAGGATGCCAAAGCCGGAGAAACAGCCCGGCAGGCAGCAAAGATGGAGGGTCTGCTTGTTGGGATTTCTTCCGGGGCTGCCTTGGAGGCTGCTCTCACGTATTCCAGGAAAAAAGAGAATGAAGGTAAAACAATAGTAGTTCTTCTCCCTGATACCGGGGAACGCTACCTTTCCACCTGGTTGTTTTCAGATCTCTGATTCTTGCACTTTCTATGCAATAGTGATGAATTCAGGCAGATGGTGCCCGAATTCATCAAGGTTTTTCCCTGATAAGATAGTGAACTTGGCATCGAGGAAAAAAGAAAAAAGATTGTTTACAAAAAAAGCATCGGAACAACGGACTGCATAAAGCCCCGTGTTTTCGGTGTTTTTTTCGGTCTTGACGATTTCCCTTGATCGGTCAAGCAGGCTTGCCAACGTTCCTTCCAGGTGCCGGTCGACCATGTTTTCTAGAAGAGGATCGGAGAGAAAACCTTCGGCTTCCATTTTCAGTCGTCCTGTATCCGACGAAATGGAAAGTAGTTGCGAGATGCCTGACTCCCAGTCAATCGCTATGAGTGCATACAGTCCCTTTGCTTTCTTATACTCCTCTGCGACGTCCAGGACTCTGCATTGAAGCGGGTACTCACAGGCATTGAACTTTTTCTGCAAAAGCGAATGTTCAGCAAGATACAATTCACCAAAGCTGTAGGGTTGTGGAAAATCCTGTTTTGAGAGAGAAAGGGAAAGTAGTGTTTCACCAATCTCATAGATTTCTTCCAAGAGAAACGTATCAAGGATATTCTTTTTTGTGTATACAAAATGGGCATACCTACCAATGATTCGCTCAATTCGTTCAGATTCATTGGCTGTCCCTATGATTCTTGTAGTCCAAGAGGGGCCAGTAGATTTGAGGCTATTCATACGTACGGTCTTTTCCTCCTAGTGAAGAATACCCCTAGAGCTAGGAAATAGCTATCTGAAATATCAGAAATTGATAAAATTGCGTCAAAAAATGACGAAATAATACCATTTATTAGTGTTTTCCCAGATTCAGACAGAGAAATTCTTCAGTAATAAGGATTTTGAGGATTTTTCCCGGTTACCTTTCCAAAATCCTTTTTCAAGAGGGACGATTGCGATACATGACAGATTTTTCCATCCCCCGATTGGGGAGTGCTTCCGGTTGCTTGCCAGAGGGAAAACAAGTTGGTAGAGTACCTGTATGGAAAATTCTGTAATCAATCTGCAGACAACCCTGTTTTGCGGTCAAAGCTTCGCTTGGCTCCAACATGGCGAAACTTTTAGTGCTGTGCTGAAAGGGAGGCTTGTTCAGCTACGGCAAGATACATGTATCGACCAGTGTAAGGAAGATGCCTTTTTATACCATTACTTCGACATGGACTTTGACTATGCTTCAGCCAACCGTCATTTGATCACTTTGGACCATCCTATGAGTGAAGCAATTGCCTATGCCAAAGGGCTCCATATACTGAACCAGGATCCCTGGGAAGTACTCATCGGTTTCATCTTAAGCCAGAATAATTCCATTAAGCGAATTACCATGCTGTATGAAAAGCTTTCCATCAACTTTGGGACAGAGGTAGGCAAAGGCCGGTTTTCATTTCCGACTCCCGACCAGTTGGCAGGGGTAGGTGAGAGCGAACTTCGCTCACTTGGCGTTGGATTCCGTTCTCCCTATATTGTTGACGCCATTGAAAAGAGCTATTTGCTTGATGATATCAAGTCGCTCCCCTTTGATGATGCTCTATCTGTATTGATGACAATCAAAGGGGTTGGGCCTAAGGTAGGTTCCTGCATCCTTCTGTACGGTTTTCATAGGATGGAAGCATTCCCTATGGATACTTGGATGAAGAAAGCGATGGCGAGATGGTACCCAACCCAGGACAGTGCTCTTTTTTCACCATATGCTGCACTTGCCCAGCAATACCTCTTCCATTATGCAAGAACAGTGGGGTGCGAATAATGCGCATCACCATAAATGGTATCCGATTTGACCAGGTATCACCTTCGGAACGAAAGGTTTTTTCCTTTACTGAAAAACAATTATGCGACGCAACGGTTAAAATCAGGAAACAAACAAAAAGTGAAGCGACCGTTTTGCTCTGTACTTGCGACCGGATAGAACTCTGGACGTTGGAGAGCAAGACCTCTACCTATGAGCCCCTATGCAGGGACCTTGGCCTGTCTCCCCTCGCTTGGAAACAGTATTCCTACGCAAAAGAGGGTCCTGGGTGCGTTACCTATCTCTATGAGTTGGCATGTGGCCTCCATTCACCGTTGTTCGGGGAGGACCAGATTATCAGCCAGCTTCGGGAAGCTATTGAACGTTCCCGTCTCTGTGGATGTACTTCTGCAGTTCTTGAACAGTTGTTCAAGAGTGCAGTTACCCTGGCCAAAAAGGTCCAGAGTTCCCTCAAATTAGGTGTTGCTGATAAAACGGTAGCAATAGCAGTACGGAACATATTGCAGGACGCCTATGGCTCGTTAGACTCCCTTCCGGTGTTGGTCATTGGCAGCAGCGAGCTTGCACGTTTGGTTTCCCAGGAGCTTCTCGACCATAACGTTTCCTTGACCATGACAATCCGGGATTTGGAGAAAGCCGACCTATTAGTGCCCCGTGGGGCCCAACGGGCTCTCTACAGAGAGCGATTCTCCTATTTTCCAAAGGTAACGGTGGTTATCAGCGCAACCAAAGGGTTGGAATATACCGTCTGTGCAGCCCAAGCCTTGCATCCTACTCTGTATATCGATCTTGCAAATCCAGCGGATATCGAGCCAGCGGTAAAGGACCTCGAGGGGAAACGACTGGTTACCCTTGCAGATTTGCCGTGTAGTTTTCCTGAGCGTGAAAAAGCTGTATCCCTGGCTAGCTCTATGATTAGTGCCTCTGTGGATTCCTTTTTTTCCTGGCTTCAGGCTCGTGACAGGTTTGCAAGTATCGAGCGTACGAGTGAAGCTGCTGCAAACAACCTCCTGTACCGCCTCTATGCACCACTTTCCCAGCTTGGCCTCGATTCCCTTACCTTGGACGAAATGAGGAAAACCCTTGTTGAAACTGCCCGGAAGGCCTTCTCCCACCAGCTCTATGAGAACGGCAAACTGCGTCCAATACAAAAGTATGTCGACCTTACCCGATTACTGGAAAACGCTCCCCCTGTGTTTGTTGATGACCCTGATACCTCTATTGAGGCTGTCGCTACGATGGAGAAAAACCACTACAGGGTGAAACGATTGCAACTGGGCACCCACAGTGGGACCCATATCGACAGCCCCAATCATATATTGGAGCAGGGTAGGACTCTCGATAGCTATCCTGTCGGGTCCTTCTCTGCCAAGGCCTATGTACTTGATTGCCGAAATAGGGAGAGGATAGACCGCGCTCTTGTTGAAGAGGTACCCTTTGGGGTGACGTGTGTCGTGTTTTCAACTGGCTGGGAACATTTCTGGGGTACTGCTGCCTACCGTGAAGATCCTCCCCTTTGCAGCAAGAATGCGATACTCTTTCTCCAGGAACGGGGGGTTGTCCTGTTTGGGTTTGACTGTGCAAGTTGTGACAAAATGGAAAGCACCGACCTGCCGATTCACCGGCAAATTCTTGAATCGGAAGGCCTGATCATTGAAAATCTCTGCAATCTGCAATCCCTGGCAGGACGATGCGTCGACCTTGTCGCACTTCCCCTTTTTGTAAAAAATAGTGATGGTTGCCCTGCCAGGGTTGTCGCTTCGTACTTCGTGTAAAGGATCCTAGAATACGAAAAATGAGTTTTCGAAAACCCTGGTTGTTCCTTTTTCAAGGAATTCGGCTTCTTTCATCTTTTTGAGCTCCAAAGGACGAGTGGTGTCCCCAAACGACCGCATGGGTTCAAGACAAAGATATTGGGCTTGCTTTGGAGCACAGGTCCAGATTACGAACGTTGCCATATCACCTCTGGTTACCGTAACCCCATGGTCTCCTGTTTTGCATCGGAGTGTCACTTTTGGTGACTTCAGGTTTTCCAGGATAATAGGTCCTTTTGCGGTTTCACTACGGGAAAGGTCAAAAAAATCTTTGGCATCCAAAAAGTTTTTCTCGGTGATGAAGACTCCATTTGAAGGATAATTCCTGTCGACTTGTTCCTTTTGTTCGAAGCAGACATAGTACTGCTCGAGTGGGGTGCCTTCCCCGTTTATATCGAGGTTGAAGGCAGGATGCCAGCCAAAGGTAAAATACAGGTCGTCCTTTGCAAAGATTTCAGCTTTTGCCGTATAGCCATCTGCAAGGAGTGTGTAGGTCACTGTCAAGGTAAAACCGAAAGGGTACATCGAACGGGTCTTGGCGCTGTCAGAAAGCATGAATACCGCATGGGTATCGTCATGTTCCAGTACTGTGAATTCCAAGTCCCGCGCAAACCCGTTATTGGGCATGGGATAGAGGGTATCCTCTACAGAAATCATATTGTCCTTCGTAGGACCGGTCATAGGGAACAGGAGCGGTGCATGCCTGAACCAGTATTCTTTATTACCATTCCAGATATATTCCAGGTTTGATTTCGTATTTTTCAACGATTGCGGTTCCGCACCGAGGGTGGATATTTCCATGGAAAAGGTCTCGTTCTGCAAGAAAATCATAGTACCTCCAAATTAATGAAACAATGTTCTGAAATAATAGAAACAATTTAGCAGAGACACAAGTATCCCTATCTGGTTTTCCACGAATTAGGAGAATATGCTATACTATAGGCAATGGAGGAACCTGCATATGGAAAATAACCTAGTGTATACTATCGGCAGACAGTTCGGAAGCGGAGGAAGACAGGTAGGTAGGACCCTTGCAAAGAAACTTGGTATTCCGTTTTATGATAAGGAGCTCATAGCACTCAGTGCCCAGGAAAGCGGATTGAGTGAAGCTTTGTTTGCAAATGCCGATGAAAAGGCAACGAGCAGTATATTTTATTCTCTGGTAATGGGGAATTACCCGATGGCCAGTGGGGCTCTCGGTGTAACGGAAATGCCACTTAATGACCAATTGTTCCTTATCCAGTGCAAGACTATAAAGAAACTTGCGGAAACAGGTTCCTGTGTAATCGTAGGGCGTTGTGCGGACTACATTCTGCGTGAGCGGGAAAACGTACTCAATGTCTTTATCCATGCTTCACTCGAAAGCAGGGTGGAAAGGGCTATCAAAGTCTACCAGGTTGATGAGCATAAGGCTGAGGATGTCTGTCTCAAGGCTGACAAGCAGCGTGCAAATTTCTATAATTATTACAGTGACAGGAAGTGGGGTATGTGCCGCACGTACGACTTGAGCCTTGACAGCAGTAAAATCGGTATCGACGGATGTGCCGATCAGATCATTGCTTTTGGGAAGGCCTTGGCAGAACATAAGGGACAGGGTATCTAATGCTTTTTGATGTTTTGGATAAATTGGAGTGGTATCAGAAACTCTATCCCTCGATTGAGACGATTATTGATATTATGGACAGGAGCCTGCCCTACGAGGATGGTGATGGTTCTCATTGTGTCGATGGTATCGATTACACAGTAGAAACGTATGTTACGAAGAGTGATGCACCGATTCAGGCAGCCTTTTCTGATTGTATGCATATCATTCTGGAGGGAGAAGAGGTGATTGCCCTGGAAGAAGAAGGAAACCCTTCAGTGGTTGCCATGGCGACCGTCGGGCGTTTTATTCTCTTTTCGAAGGGAGACCAGTATAAAAGTGCATTGCAGAATGGCTCTCCCGGCACCGTGAAAAAAGTAATTTTTACCCTTTCTGGGCCTCGGCTCTAAATTGTTCCCTTTTTCTCCAGAGGTGTAACAACATACACTTTTCGCCGTCTTTTGCATTGCCGTTCTTTATGGCTTGTATGAGACGGCGATGTTCTGTCTGGGTTTTCTTTATCCCAGCCTTGCTGAGGCCCTGATACGACATTAAAACCGATTCATTGAGATTGAGTCTTCCCCACATCTGGTCCAGCAATTGATTATTTGCAAGGTGCACGAGATTGTAATGGAAACGGTAATGAAGGGTGTTGAACAGCTGGATATCTATGGTACCGCTTTCCCCTATTGTATCCATCTCATCGAGTAACTCTTCCAACTGTTGGGCAGAAACGCGATTGTGGCAATCCAAGCGTATGGCAAGGGCTTCGAGATAGGCCCTTACCTCGGTCAATTGCTGATATTCGTTTTTGGTTGAATCCTTTACATAGCTTCCGCTATGGGGGACGATCACGATAAAACCATCCTGTTCAAGGCGTTTCAAGGATTCCCGTACGGGGGTCCTTGAGCAATGAAATTCCTGTGCAAGGGTGTTCTCTGAGAGTTTTTCCCCTTTTGCGAGTTTCTCCTGGAGGATATCGTTCTTCAGGTTCTGGTAAATCGTATCGATGAGGGATCTGCTTTTCACATCATGCATAGTTTTCACAGTATAACCAAAGAATCAGACCCTGAGAAGTAGAAAAAGGCTGTGCATTTTCAGTGCACAGCCTTTGATCGGTCTTCGTAGATACTCTATTAATTGGCGACGGTTGCCCCTGGAGGATCGATACCAACCAGTTCAATGTCGAAAACAAGAAGGGCATTCGGTGCAATGTTCTGAGTTCCATCTTCACCATATCCCAAGGAAGGATGAATCCAACATCTGATGACACTTCCGGTATTCATGGTAAGCAGAGCTTCCTGGAAACCAGGAATAACCTGGGTTACCCCGAAGTGCGCTGTTGCCCCATTGTCATATGAACTTTCGATTATGGTACCATCAGCCATCTGCAGCTGGTAATTTACCTCAACGGTATCAGTTGCAACGGGTTTGGGACCGTCGGAAGCAACCTGCACCTGATACTGCAATCCGCTGGCCGTCGTGATCACTCCCTCGTTGGTCTTGTTTTCCTCAAGATATTGGTCTGCTTTGGCAAGGTTTTCTACTTTTGCTGTTTCAGCCCAGGCAGAATATTCCTTTTCGAGTTTCTGCTGATATTCATTGAAGGCACTCTGCATCTCTTCATCGGTAAGCAATGTGGAGTTCTCAAAGGCAAAATCAAGGATACCGGCAATATAGAAATCACCATTGAGCTCGATTCCCTGCTGAAGCATGTTGTAGGTAAGCAGGTAGCCATAGGTATAGCTGAATGCATCGGTAAGGTCTTCACTCAAAGGAAGGTTTCTGATTTCCTCGAGGTTTGTATAGCGCTTGCCGTAACCGGTAACGCCTTTGCCTTCATTCCAGATTGTATTCTGATAGGCATCAATGTTGGCATACAGTTCATCGAGCGAATAGTAGCCAGGAACCTTCTGCTCTGCGCTCACAAGGCCATCCATTGCTCCCTTTACGTAATAGCCGCCATTGAAAAAGAGATTCTGGTTTGCAAAGGACTGGAGCAGCAGGTACCCGTAGGTGTAGCTGAAACGCTCGATAAGGCCTTCGGGAACCTCCAGCATTGAGCTGCTGATGGTGATGTCCTTGATCTTAAGGCTTACCAGGGGATTGATGTATCTGATGTTCTGGGCAACAGTTCCTGATGCCACAGTCTCGATATAGTCTCCAATGGTCAAGGATGAGACAGGAAAACTGCTTACAGTCTTGCTGTCGGTAGTGTATGCAATGCGTTCGCCCCCTAAGGTGCGTACGGTAATAATTGGGTTTGTTTCGGTATTTTCAACTGAGATAATTCTTCCAGTCACAGCACCTTTTGCTGTTTCTTTCATTCCTGCTGCAAATAACATAGGTACCATGAGTGTCATGATAACGAGCACCATGGCAAACTTGACAAATTTACTTCTGTTCATGTTTATTCCTTTATTTTTAGTGACAATAGAGTTCTGCCTATACATACATTACTTTAAGTTCTCTTTGGCCAATCGTCAATGACTGATTTTTCAATACTTCCGATTTTACCTCTATAAATGCTAGCAGGTAAACCAGATATCCTTGATTTTGTATTTTTATGTACTTTATGTTGTTGTTGAAAAGTTACATTTTGCATGGTATTGTACGGAAAAGAGGATTAAGAAATGCCAGTTATTACCCAGAAAAATGCTACATCCGACGACATTCGTCTCTTATATGAGACCGTTCGCATTGCCCATGAGGCAAAAGAGGCAGGAAACCACCCCTTTGGTGCTTTGCTTGCCGACAAAGACGGGAACATTCTTATAGAACAAGGAAATGATCACAATGAGGGAGGCCCTGCCATGCACGCAGAGACTGCCTTGATGCTGAAAGCAGGAAAAAAATATAGCCCTGAATTTCTTTCTACGTGCAGTCTGTATACGAGTGCAGAGCCTTGCGTAATGTGTAGCGGAGCCATGTACTGGACCAACGTTCGGCGCCTGGTTTTTGGCATAACCGAGTCCCAACTGCTCTCCCTGACCGGCAGTGATGACCAGAATCCTACCTTTGACCTTCCCGCGGTTTCGGTACTTTCCCATGGACAGAAAGACCTTGAAGTGGTAGGTCCTGTCGATGACGAGGCCCTTGTAAGGGCAATTATCGAAGACCATATAGGATTTTGGAATAACTGATGGTCAAACTACCCTATGTCCTGCAAAAAGAAAATATCTGCAGGTTCGACGGTGATACTTTCTTTATCGGGGACAGGCGAACTTTTCCGCTTGCCAAAACCTTTGTAGCATGCTCATCCGTAAGGGACATAGCAATAGCCCTTACACAGATGGTCACCCAGGGGGGAGGTCCTCTCCAAGTCGCCTTTACCACACTTTCCTATTGTGCCCATAGGATGGAGAGGGGAACGCTTCCTGCAGGTTTTGAGACATTTAAGGGAAGCGCAGCCCAGTTGATCGCTGCCCGGCCAACGAATACCACCATGGCAAGGGTACTTGAAAAGATGCTCGGTGAGATTTCCCTCCTGTTTGGGCAGGGAGGCGATCTGCATTCTGTGGTCCAGGCTATCGATGCCTTGGTTCTGGAAAACGAACAGCAGTATGATGCGATTTACCATGCAATGGGAAAGAAAGGGGCCTCCCTGCTCAAAGACGGTGAAACCGTCTTGACTACCTGCTTTGCCGAGCATACGTTTCTCTTGAGCCTTGCCTATGCACAGCAAGAGGGAAAGACTGTTTCGGTATTGGCCTCTGAGACCCGTCCCTATCTACAAGGAGCGCGCCTGACAGCTCCGAGCCTTCGGGAAATGGGAATACCTGTCAGCTTGATAACCGACGGCATGGGAGCCAATTTTCTGTCGAAGGGGAAAGTTGGTTGTTACATGACTGCTTCCGATGTAGTCTGTATGGACGGTACGGTAGTTAACAAGACAGGTACCTTGGCCAATGCAATTGCCTGTGCCTATTACAACGTCCCCTACTATTCATTCAGTATTTCACCCGATCCTTCGAAACGGAATTCAGGCGATCTGCATATGGAAATGAGGGATGGCAAAGAGGTAATCCACTGCATGGGGCACCTGATAACAGATGAGGCGATCCCTGCATTGTATCCCTCGTTCGACAGTATCCCCCCATCTTTAGTAACGGGAATCATTACCCCCAAAGGAATCCTTACCCCGGATGCCTTGTCAGGAGCCTATCTATGAAAGCAATTATCGGAGGAACCGGGGTCGATACCCTGCCTGGTCTCCAGTCAGAAAAAACAATGGTTGCCACCCAATACGGGGATGTTGAACTCTTTGTCGGGACAGGGAAGGACGCTTCCCTGGTTTTTCTTCCCCGCCATGGATCTGAGCATTCGGTTCCCCCCCATTTGATCAACTACCGTGCAAATATCAAAGCCCTCGTATCCCTTGGGGTCGATGAGGCTATCGGAATCTATGCCGTCGGATCAATCACCGATTTGCTCAAGCCTGAGCAGATCGGAACCATCTCTGATTTTATTGATGTAACCGGAGGCGGTCGGCAACACACCTTCTTCACAGGGGGTAGCGAGCAAGTCAGGCATGTCTCCATGGACAGGGTGTTTGACCCTGCACTCACTGAGGCCTTGCTCCAGGAGGACCCTTCCTTGGTTCGTGGCGGAATATATTGCTGTACCAATGGTCCTCGCCTTGAGACCCCTGCAGAGATACGCTCCTACAGAATACTCGGGGCTGATTACGTGGGAATGACCTGTGCAACGGAAGCTTCCCTCGCTGTTGAGGCAGGTCTTCGCTTTGCAGCCCTCGCCTATAGCATTAACTGGGCTGCCGGGGTAGAAGGAAGCGAAGTTGCGTTCATCGGAGATGCTATGATCAAACAGCTCCGTTCAAAAATGACTAGACTCTGTACCCAGGTACTGACAAGGAGGTAGCCCATGATTACTGTTCGGGAGGCTACAAAGGAAGATGCAGCCTTGATTCTCCCTTTCATGGCTACTGTGGGAGGCGAGAGTGATAATCTTGTGACCGACGAAAAGGGGCTTCCCTTTTCCTTGGGGCAGGAAGAAGCCTACCTGCAACATAAACAGGGATCGAAGAACAACATCCAGTTGCTTGCCTTCGAGGGAAATGTCCTGGTTGGCAGTGCAGGTTGTGATACGAGCTCACGTCAGCGTATCTGCCATGGTGGGGAAATCGGTATTTCGGTTCTGAAAGCCTATTGGAACAAGGGAGTTGGAACCTTGTTGCTCTCCAATCTGGTGCAATGGGCCAGAAACAGTGAAACGGGTTTAAGAAAACTTAGCCTGACGGTACGCGCAGACAATGTCCGCGCAATAGCCCTTTACAAGCGATTCGGTTTTGTCGAGGAGGGTAAGGTAAAGCGTCTGCTTCAGATCAACGGTGTTTTTTATGATGGAATAACCATGGTTCTTCTTATTGACTGACCCCATAGGTGAGGGAGAGAAAAACATATGACGCAAATCACCCTAAGCAAGACCAATTGTTATTATCTCGAAAATGAAAACGGAAATATGTTGATCGATACAGGATACGCCTATGACAAAGATCTCTTTTTGAGGCAAATGGGTGATGCTGGGATAAGCATAGGTGATATCCGCTATCTTCTGCTTACCCATCATCATGATGACCATTCAGGCCTCGTTTCGTTTCTGGCAAAAGAAAACCCGGACCTTGTGGTTATCATGCATGCTTTGTGTGCCCATCTTGTCTCGAAAGGATATAATGCAAAAGAATATGGAGGCAGATGGTGCTCCAAATCCATGCAAACCCTTACCTCGGTGTATAAGAAGTTCGATAAAAACTGGACATTGACCTTCCCCCCTTACTTTGCAGGCCCCCACGACCTTCTCTTGGATTTTTCCCGGGGGTCTGTCCCTTTCCTTGACTATACGATAATCCCGACCCCGGGACATACCCCAGACTCCATCAGTCTCCTTTCTAACGATGGTTCCTTGTTTATCGGGGATGCCGCTGCCAATTTCCTGCAGTTCGCAGGTACTCACTATGCACCTCCCTTCATCACAGACACCAGTCGTTTCTATGCAACATGGAAAGAATTACTCACCTTGCCCATTGATAGGATCTATCCTGCACATGGGAAAAGCTTTTCCCCTGATAAGCTGAAAAAACACTTGTATTCGCTCAAAGAAAGCAAAATGCCTTTGTTTACAGGGGATTGATAAAATGTCTGCAGGTTTATCAAAAAGCAATGGCTGCCACCTCGGTGACAGCCATTGCCTGTATAGTGCTATTCTTTGTAAAATGAATGCGTTTTCTTGTTTTCCCTTAGTCTTCCAAAGCCTGGAATTTGTCAAACTCGGCAATCATTTCCTGGTCTGGGTGTTTGTCAAGCAAGCTGAAAATGATCATCAGCAGGGTAGCAACGATAAAGCCGGGGAGCAACTCATAGATATCGAAGATGCCGCCGGAAAGCTGTTTCCACAGGACTACCGTACAGAATCCTCCGACCATAGCCGCTACAGCACCGTTTTTGGATGCTTTTCTCCAGAACAGACTGGCTATGATAACAGGTCCAAAGGTTGCCCCGAAACCGGCCCAGGCATAGCTGACTATGTCGAAAATCGAGCTGGAAGGATCCATGGCAAGGAATATTGCAATGAGCGCGATAACAAGTACGGTAATCCTGCTCACAGCCAACGTCTCTTTGTCAGAGGCATCCTTTCTAATAAAAGCCTTATAGACATCCTTGCTGAAGGCAGAGGCTGCTACAAGCAGTTGGCTATCGCTGGTACTCATGCTGGCTGCCAGGATTGCACAAAGGAAAATCCCTGCAATGAAGGTCGGGAATATCTTTTGCATGCTGGCAATGAATACGGTTTCGGCTGCACCCTGACTTTCATATACCATGGGAAGCAAAAAGATTTTTCCGATAACCCCTACGATCAAGGCAGCAGCCATTGCTACGGTAACCCAGACCATGGCTATGCGTCTTGAGGTCTTTACTTCTTCATTGCTTCTTATCGACATGAACCTGACAAGGATATGGGGCATACCAAAGTAGCCAAGGCCCCAGGATAGGGCGGAGATAATATCAATTGCCCCGAACTTTGTGCCGGGAGTAGCGGCAAACGGATTGAGAAACTGTTGCCCGAAATCACCAAGCTTTGTTACCGCTTCGAAAGGACCTCCACAGAGTATCGTGCCAATGACAGCTGTTAGCAACAAGGCCACAAACATCAAAGAGCCTTGGAAGAAATCGGTTGTTACTACCGCAAGGTATCCTCCAAGCAGCGTATACCCTAAAATGACGACAACCCCGAGTAGCAAGGCCAGGTAATAGTTAAGGCCAAAAACGGCATTGAAGAGTTTTGCGCTAGCAAGGAACCCGCTTGCGGTATACACGACAAAGAAAATGATAATCAACAGTGAACTGATGGTTTTCAGTATATTGGTTTTGTCATGGAAGCGGTTAGCAAGAAACTCTGGGATGGTTATGGCATCCTTTGCATGGATGGAATATTTGCGGATTCGCTTGGCTACAAAGAACCAGTTCAGATACGTACCGAGGATCAAGCCTGCTGCAGTCCAGAAGGCTTCTTTGAGCCCGGTAAAATAGGCAACTCCGGGAAGTCCCATCAAAAGCCACCCTGACATATCTGATGCTTCTGCACTCAGCGCGGTGAACCAAGGGCCAACAGAACGGCCTCCGAGGAAATAATCGCTGGTACTATTTGTTTTCTTGTACGTAAAGATTCCAATGGCAATCATTGAACCTAGGTACAATGCAAATGCCAAGGCCGTAATCAAGTTATTGCTGTTCATAAAAAAGTCTCCCCTGCACAAAAACGTAGTCTCAGATTACCTG